>DATBSV010000089.1:0-1746 GCA_036559685.1 Casimicrobiaceae bacterium | reverse complement strand
TCGTGCATGCATCGCAGGTTCCGGGTGTGCTGGGAGTTGCCACCGCGCCACGCGCGCGGCGCCGATTCGACGACGAGCACCGAGGCGCCGGCCTCGCGCGTCGTCAGCGCCGCACAAAGCGCGGCATTGCCGCCGCCGACTACGAGGACATCGACCATCGCAGTCATCCCGCGCGGCCCCGGCCGACGCGTCAGTCGCGCCGACGCGGCGGCGGGTACACGCCCGCGAGCCGTGCGATCAAGATCGTGAGGTAGAGCGTGCCGGTGATCTGCTCGACGACGCAGAGCGCCCGCGCCTGGCGGATGAACGGCGTGATGTCGCCGTAGCCCGTGCTCGTGAGCGTCGTGAAGCTGAAGTACAACAGGTCGATCGTGTCGACCGGCGCGGGCGTCCCGCCCACCGCGAACGCCCCGGGGTGGTGGTGGCCGACCAGCGCGTACGCGAACGTCCACACCGCACCGAGCATCAGGTACGCCGCCGCCGCGCCCCACAGCTTGTCGGCAGTCATCACGTCGCGCGAGAACACGTAGCGCAGCAGGTAGGCGATCGTGACCGCGTACATCGCCATGGCGAACCACCACGAATGCACGAGGAAGGTCGCGTCGCCGGTCGACTGCGCGAGCACCTGGTAGGCGAACGCCGGCACGCCGAGCAGGAGCGCGATCACGAAGGACAGGCCCGAGCGCCCGACGGTTGCGACCGCCGCGATGATGATGAACGCGTTGAGCCCGCCGAGCAGCACCCTGCCGAACGGCGTTGGCTCGACGAACGGCGAGAACGCGACGAGCCCGAGCAGGGCCGCGAAGAGCCAGAAGCAGCGGCCGAGGAAGATCCGCGCGAGCGCGAGGCGCGCACGCGCGATGCGCCTTCCCGTCGCGAAAATCGCCATGGTCAGCTGAAGAAAGTGACGCGACCCGTGGCGATGTCGTGCATTGCCGAAACGACGCGCAGTTGCTTCTGCTCGACCAAGCCGCGAAGCACCTCGCTACGCGACGTGAGATGGGCCGCGGCAAGCTTCGCGTTCGCGTCCGCCACCGCCTGCACGTAGTACTTGTTCTTCGTATTCGGCTCGCCCGGCGCGCGCGCCGCCTTGATCGCGGGCCCGAAGTTGCGCAGCATCGCCGTCAGGAAGCCGAGTTTGGCGCCGTCGATCGCGCCCTTGATCGCGCCGCACTCGGAATGCCCGAGGACGACGATGAGCCTCGCGCCCGAGAGCTTGGTCGCGAACTCGAGGCTGCCGATGATGTCGTCGTTGACGAAGTTGCCGGCGATGCGCGCGCAGAACATGTCGCCTAGCTGCTGGTCGAACACGAGCTCCGGCGGCACGCGCGAGTCGATGCAGCCGACGATCGCCGCGAACGGCGCCTGCCCGCCCTTGGTCTCTTTCACCTGCGCGCGCAGGTCGCAGTGGATCGTGTCGCCGGCGACAAAGCGCGCGTTGCCTTCGACGAGCATCCGCAGCGCCTCGTCGGGCGAGGTCGCCTGCTGGCGCTCCCGCGTGAACACCGCGCACTCGGGGGACACCTGCGCGTAGGCGTGCGCGGCGACGCCCAGCGCGGGCAGGGCTGCGAGGAAATGCCGTCGGCTCGTCATCGTGGTCCTCGTCACTTCGCCGGGTTGACCGAGATGGCCAGCGCCTCGGTGTACGTGGCCTGCACCTGGTCGCCCTTCGCGATCAACGCGAGCTGGGCCGGGTCGCGGACCTTGAGGTCCATCGTGCGCTTCGGGCCCTTGACCGTGACCAGC
>DATBSV010000088.1:0-8951 GCA_036559685.1 Casimicrobiaceae bacterium | reverse complement strand
GCGATCGTCCAGTCGAACCTGACGTACTCGCGCGGCCACGGCTACTACGACGATCCGTACAAGCTGCTCGACGACCGGCCCGACCACCGGCGCATCGTCGCGTGGCTCACGCGCTGGAACCAGGCGTTCCCGGCGCAGGACGCGGCGCTGCGCGTCGCGTTCCGCGTGCTGCACGACTCGTTCGGGACGACCTCGTACATGACCGAGGCGCAGTGGGTGCAGGGGCTTCCGTACGGATTCACGGTCACGCCGGGATTGCGCTACTACACGCAAAGCGCCGCCGACTTCTACAAGGACCCGCCGCTGCCGAACGGATTCGTGCCCGGCGAGCCCTACGCGACCGACACGCGGCTCGCCGCGTTCGGCGCTTTCACGCCGTCGATCCGGATCGCGAAGACGTTCGCCGACGGCTGGAGCGCCGACCTGCGCGTCGACTTCTACCGACAGAAGAGCGAGTGGCGCCTGGGCGGCGACGGGAGCCCCGATATCCTGCCATTCTCGGCGCGCTGGATCCAGGGCGGCGTCAGCAAGTCGTTCTAGCCGTAGACTCGGCGCCGCGATGCGCCTCCACCGGTTCACGTTCCCAGCGATGGCCTCGACGCAGGAGCTCGTGCTCGGCGCCGACGACGAAGCGCACGCGGGGCGTGCTGCCGACGCGGCGATCGCGGACGTCGCGCGCATCGAAGCGAAATATTCGCGCTACCGCGACACGAGCGTCGTGGCGGCGATCAACCGCGCCGCCGGCGATGCGGCCGTCGCGATCGACGCCGAGACCGCGGCGCTGATGCGCTACGCGGACGCGTGCCACACCGCGTCGCGCGGCCGCTTCGACATCACGTCCGGCGTGCTGCGCCGCGCGTGGGACTTCAAGCGGACGCCGGCGCGCGTGCCTAGCCCGAGCGAGGTCGATGCGCTGCGCACGCTGGTCGACTGGCCGTCGGTCGCGTGGGACGAGCGCACGGTCCGGCTGCCGCGCGCGGGCATGGAGATCGACCTCGGCGGCATCGGCAAGGAGTACACGGCCGACCGCGTCGCGACCATCGCGATCGACGCGGGCATCGCGCACGGCTACGTCAATCTCGCGGGCGACGTGCGCGTGTGGGGCGGCCGTCCCGACGGCGCGCCGTGGCGCGTCGGCATCCGGCATCCGCGCGCCGACGATGCGTCGATCGGCGGGATCGAGATCGCCGATGGCGCGGTCGCGACGAGCGGCGACTACGAGCGGTTCATCGTCGTCGACGGCGTCCGCTATTGCCATATCCTCGACGCGACCACCGGCTGGCCGGTGACGCACTGGCAATCGATGAGCGTCGCCGCGCCGTTGTGCGTGGTCGCGGGCAGCGGCGCGACGGTCGGGATGCTGCTCGGCGCCGACGCGCCGGCGTGGCTCGACGCGCAGGGCGTCGAGTGGCTCGGCATCGACGCCGCGGGAAAGGTGCGGGAGTCGGCCTAGTGCGTCCGACGGGCCGCCCCGAGGACGCACACGCCCCCTTGGGGGGAGGCGCGCGCAAGCGCGCTACGGGGGGATCTCTCTACGGTGGCGCGCAGAACGCGATGTCCTCGGGCAGCCAGCCGAGCGTCGTCGTGAACTGTTGGTAGAGCGCGAAGTCGGTCGTGAAGCGGTGGTTCGGCGCGCCGGTCTGGCCGTCGTTGTACATCCGGAAGATCGGCACGGTCCCGGCCGGGCATGCTCCGGCGGTGGGGATCGCGATGAAGAACGCGATCTTCTCGTAGATCCAGTTGGGATTGAGCTTGAGACCGTCGCATTCGACCGGGTTCGCCGTGTAGAAGTGCGAGCTCTTGGCGCCGAACGTCCCGGGCGTGGTGAAGAAGCGGCATACCTGGACCGTGCCTGTCTCGGGCGTCGCCCACGCCTTGAACTGGCGACCGGTGCGCACGAACGCGCCGCCGAACGCGCCGCCGTCGAGACCCGTGATCTCGTCGGTCTGCGCCGTCATGAAGTAGTGGCCGAAGCCCGCGTTGAAGTACTCGACGACCGGCACGGGGACCGGCGGTGGCGGCGGCGGCGGATTACCGCCCGGGAACGTCTGCAGGAAGCCGGCGATCGCCATCAGGTCGGCGTCGTCGAGGATGCCGGCCTGGTACACCGGGCGCACCTCGATCCGCATCTCGGCGACCGTCATGATCGCCTGCAGGATGACGGTCCAGTCCTTGCCGTTCAGGACGCCATTGTGGTTATTGCCCGGGAAGTTGTGGCAGCCCTGGCAATAGCTGGTGTACAGCTGCTGCCCGGTTTGCGCGAGCGCGCCCTGCGCAGCGAGCGCGAAAACGGCGACGAGCAGCGTTCGCAGGAATGCCATCGGGTCTGTCCTGCTGAGGCGAACAGCAGGAAGACACGGACCCTTCCGCTCCTACACGGGGTGCCCTACGTCGGCGCGCAGAACGCGACGCCTTCCGGCGACCAGTTCTGCGCCGTGGTGAACGTCTGGTAGGTCGGGAAGTCGCTCGTGAAGCGGTGGTTCGGCGCGCCGGTCTGGCCGTTGTTGTACATCCGGTAGATCGGTCGCGTGCCCGCTCCGCAAGCGCCGTTGGTCGGTACCCGCGCGTAGAACGCGATCTTTTCGTAGACCCACGCGGGATTGAGCTTGAGGCCTTCGCATTCGGCGCCGTTCGCCGTGTAGAAGTGCGAGCTCTTGGTGCCGAACGTGCCCGGCGTCGTGAAGAACCGGCACACCGGCACCGTGCCCGCGACCGGCGACGAATACGCGTCGAACTCGCGCCCCGTGCGCAGGAACGCGAAGTCGAACGCGCCCGCGTCGAGGCCGGTGATCTCATCGTCGTCGGCCGTCATGAAGTAGTGCCCGAAACCGGCGTTGTAGTACTCGACGACGGGCGTCACCGTGGAGATCGCGCCGCCGGTGAACGTCTGCAGGTACGCGGCGATCTTCATGAAGTCGTCGTCGGTCAGCAAGCCGTCGTCGTAGACCGGCCGCAGGATGTCGTTCATCTGCGGCACGGTGTCCATCGCGAGCTTGATGAAGCTCCACTCCTTGCCGGCGAGGACGTTCTTCTCGTTGCTCGCGGGCGCGCCGTGGCAGCCCTGGCACCACTGCTGGTAGAGCTGCGATCCGGTCTGCGCGAGCGCGGCCGTGGAACCGGCGAGCGCGGCAAGGAAGACGACGACGATTGCGCGAAGCGTTGCCATGCGACCTCCCGGTCCTCGTGCAATTAAGCGGACCGGGGCGCGTTCTTGCGGCGCCTCCGCCCTGCAATCCCCCAAGCACTTCGCCCTACAGCGGTGCGCAGAACCCGATGCCTTCCTGGTCCCAGCCGAGCGTCGTCGTGTACTGCTGGTAGGTCGCGAAGCTGGTCGTGAACCGGTGGTTCGGCGCGCCGGTCTGGCCGTGGTTGTACATGCGGTACACCGGGATCGTGCCTCCCGGGCACACGCCGCCGGTCGGGATCGCGATGAAGAACGCGATCTTCTCGTAGATCCAGTTCGGGTTGAGCTTGAGCCCGTCGCACTCGGCCTGGTTCGCCGTGTAGAAGTGCGAGCTCTTGGTGCCGAACGTGCCCGGCGTGGTGAAGAAGCGGCACACCGGCACCGTGCCGGCGGCCTGTGCGTCCCACGCGTTGAAGCCGACGCCGGTGCGCACGAACGCGAAGTTGAACGCGCCTGCGTCGAGGCCCGTGATCTCGTCGGATTGCGCGGTCATGAAGTAGTGACCGAATCCGGCGTTGAAGTACTCGACCGCCGGCACCTTGTTCGCGGACGGCCCGGTCACCGTGCCGGAGCCCGACAACGCGACGACGTTCGGGCTGCCGAGGCCGTTCGACGAGATCGTCAGGCTGCCGCTGCGCGCGCCGGCCGACGACGGCTTGAATGCCATCGTGATCGTGCAGCTCGCGCCGCCGGCGACGACGCCACAGGTGTTGCCGACGATCGGGAACTCGGACACCGAGCTCGACACGATGCTCGAGATCGAGATCGTCGACGCGCCCGGGTTGGTGACATTGATCGGCGAGCCGCCGGATTGCACGCCGACGGTCTGGCTGCCGAAGCCGAGGCTCGAGGGCACGCTGAGACCGCTCGGCGGCGGCGGCGTGGTCGTGCCGGTGCCGCTGAGCGTGATCGACTGCGGGCTGCCGGTGCCGTTCGAGGTGATGCTCAGGCTGCCGTTGCGCGCGCCGTTCGCCGCGGGCTTGAACGCCACGGTGACGGTGCAGCTCGCGCCCGCGTTGACCGTCGCGCAGCTGTTGCCGGTGATCGGAAACTCGGTGGGCGAGCTCGACGTGATGCTCGAAATCGCAACCGCGGTGCCCGAGCCGTTGCTGATCGTCAGGTTCGCGCCGGCGGTCTGCACGCCGACGGCCTGCGAGCCGAAGTTGTGCGGGCCCGGCATCGTCAGCGTGCCGGTCGGCGGCGGGCCGCCGGTGCCGCCGGTGCCGCTGACCGTGAACGAATTCGGGCTGCCGAGGCCGTTGGACGAGATCGAGATCGTCGCGCTGCGCGCGCCGGTCGCGGCGGGCGTGAACTGGATGCTGACCGAGCACGTGCCCGTCGGCGGAAGCACGAAGCTGCCGGCGGAGCAGGTCGTGCTGACGACCGGGAACTCGAGCGGGTTGCTGCTCGACGGCGGCGAGGAGATCTGGACCGCCGCATTGCCGGTGATTCCGATGTTGCGGGCCTGCACCGCGCTGCCGACGCCGACCGCCTGCGACCCGAAGTTGATCGGCGCGGGCATCACCAGCGACGCCGTTGCTCCGCCCGGGATCGTCTGCAGGTAGGTCGCGATCGTCATGAAATCGGCGTCGTCGATGATCCCCGCGTTGTAGAGCGGGCGAAGCTCGGCCGTCATGTCCGGCCGCGTGTCCATCGCCAGCTTGATGACGGTCCAGTCCTTCCCGCCCAGCACGCCGTCCTTGTTGTTGATCGCCGCGCCGTGGCAGCCGCTGCAATACGTGTTGTAGAGCTGCAGGCCGGTCTGGGCGCGCGCATTGGGCGCCGCGACGATGGCGGCGAAGCAGAAAAGGGCGAGGACGCGCACGAGCATGGAGGTCCCGGTCGAAAGGCGAACAATCGGACGGCGGCGACCCGTCCGGGCGCCTCCTATTCCAATGTCATAGTATTCCATTGTCATTGCCGGCCACAAGGCCCGGCGCGCGACCGGCCGTCGGGTCGGGGATTCCCGGGGCATACGGCGACCAGGCTGCCTTGGAGACAGGCTGGCGCCCCCTTTTGGGGCGCCCCTGCCCCGGCGTATCCATTGGGGCGACGAACGGCTAGACTTCGGCGCGTCCGGACACGCCCGGGGGGTGTCGAAAGCGCGCAAAACGCGCCGACTTCCTCTGCCGCGGCGGGTATTTGGCCGGCACTGGCCGGCCGGGAGGGTCCACGCGCGGATGGTGAGCTTCGCTGAAACGACGGGAGGGACGCAGCCGCGTGCCGCCGACGGGAAGACCGTCGGCGCCGTGACGCCGCAGGTCGCCCGGTTCGACGTGCCGCTCAAGCTCGCGAGCGGACGCACGCTGCCGGCCTACGAGCTGGCGTACGAAACCTACGGCGAGCTCAACCCGCGCCGCAACAACGCGGTGCTCGTCTGCCACGCGCTCAACGCGTCGCACCACGTCGCAGGCACGTATGCGAACGAGCCCGACAACGTCGGCTGGTGGGACAACATGGTCGGGCCGGGCAAGCCGCTCGACACCAACCGGTTCTTCGTCGTCGGCGTCAACAACCTCGGTAGCTGCTTCGGCTCGACCGGGCCCGCGTCGATCAATCCGGAGACCGGCAGGACCTGGGGCGCGGACTTCCCGATCGTCACCGTCGAGGACTGGGTCGACACGCAGGCGCGGCTCGCCGACGTCCTGGGGATCGAGGACTGGGCCGCCGTCATGGGCGGCAGCCTCGGCGGCATGCAGGCGCTGTGCTGGGCGACGCGCTACCCGGGCCGCATCCGCAACGCGCTCGTGATCGCCGCGGCGCCGAACCTGTCGGCCGAGAACATCGCGTTCAACGAGGTCGCGCGCCAGGCGATCATGACCGATCCGGATTTCCACGACGGCCATTTCGCCGACGCGGGCACCAAGCCGCGCCGCGGCCTGCGCATCGCGCGCATGATCGGCCACATCACCTACCTGAGCGGCGAGCAGATGGAGGTGAAGTTCGGCCGCCAGTTGCGCGACGGCCTCCAGTTCAGCTTCGCGCCCGAGTTCCAGATCGAGAGCTACCTGCGCCACCAGGGCGAGAAGTTCGCCGAGTACTACGACGCGAACACGTACCTGCGCATCACCAAGGCGCTCGACTACTACGACCCGGCGCTCGCCACCGGCGGCGACCTCGCGCGCGCGCTCACGACCGCCGCGTGCCGCTTCCTGGTCATCTCGTTCACGACGGACTGGCGCTTCCCGTCGGCGCGTTCGCGCGAGATCGTCGCGGCGCTCGTCGCGAACCGCCACGACGTCGCGTACGCCGAGATCGTCGCGCCGCACGGCCACGACGCGTTCCTGCTCGACTCCGAGCAGTACCACGCGATCGTCCGCGCGTTCTTCGAGCGCATCGCGCACGACTTCAAGGACTACTCGACGTTCCGCCTCGGCAAGGCGTTCACGCAGGCGGTCGAGGAGCGCACGAAGGTCGCGCAGCGCACCGACTACGCGACGATCGCCGGCTGGATCGGCGAGGGTGCGAACGTGCTCGACCTGGGCTGCGGCGACGGCGCGCTGCTCGCGTTCCTCGCGCGCGAGCGCAACGCGCGCGGCTACGGCGTCGAGATCGGCGAGCCCGGCGTGCGCGCGTCGATCGCGACCGGCGTCAACGTGATCCAGCGCGACCTCGAAGGCGGCCTCGAGGAATTCGCCGACGGCGCATTCGACTGCGTGATCCTGTCGCAGACGCTGCAGGCGATGCACCGGATCGAGTCGATCATCGGCGAGATGCTGCGCGTCGGCCGCGAGGCGATCGTGTCGTTCCCGAACTTCGGCCACTGGCGCCACCGGCTGCAAGTGCTGCGCGGGCGCATGCCGGTGTCGGACAGCCTGCCCTACCAGTGGTTCGACACGCCGAACGTGCATCTGTGCACGGTCGCCGACTTCGACGCGTTCCTCGCCGAGCGCGGGCATGCGGTGCTCGACCGCGTCGTGCTGTCCGGCGGCCACGAAGTGCACGCGCTGCCGAACCTGCGCGGCGAGCTCGCGATCTACCGGTTCCGCCGCCACGACGCGCCGCGCACGAGCGTGCCCCGCCGGGGCGCGGCGTGACGCGGCGATGACGCCCGAACCCGCGCCCGCGCGGGAGACCTTGCGCGAGGCGCTGTTCAACCGGCGGATGCTGATCTGCGTCTTCGTCGGATTCAGCTCCGGACTTCCGCTCTACCTGCTGATCAACCTGCTTCCGGCGTGGCTGCGCTCGGAGGGCGTGGACCTGAAATCGATCGGTCTCTTCGCGCTGATCGGCCTTCCGTACACCTGGAAGTTCCTGTGGTCGCCGCTGCTCGATCGCTACGCGATTCCCTGGCTCGGACGCCGCCGCGGCTGGATGTTCGCGATGCACGTTGCGTTGCTGGCGTCGATCCCGGTGCTCGGCCTCCTGCGCCCGCAGGAGGACATCTGGACGATCGCAGCGCTCGCCGCCGTCGTGGCCTTCTTCTCGGCGAGCCTCGACATTGCGCTGGACGCATTCCGACGCGAGCTCCTGCCCGACGCCGAGCTGGGCCTCGGCAATTCGATCTACGTGAACGCATACCGGATCTCGAGCCTCGTCCCCGGATCGCTTGCGCTCATTCTCGCGGACCGCATGCCGTGGTCGTGGGTGTTCCTCGTGACCGCGCTATTCATGCTGCCGGGTCTCGTCATGACGCTGGTGGTGCGGGAACCGGCCGCCACGGCCGCCGCGCCGGCGACGCTCCGCGACGCGGTGGTCGAGCCGTTCCGCGAATTCATCCAACGGTCCGGGTGGTCGCAGGCGCTCGTGGTGATCGCGTTCATCTTTCTCTACAAGCTAGGCGACAGCATGGCGACCGCGCTCGCCACGCCGTTCTACCTGGACATGGGGTTCACCAAGACGGAGATCGGCATCGTCGCCAAGAACGTCGGCCTGTGGTCGAGCATCGTCGGGGGCATGCTGGGCGGACTGTGGATGGTGCGGATCGGCATCAACAAGGGCCTGTGGCTCTTCGGCTGGGTACAGCTCGTCTCGATCCTCGGATTTGCGTGGCTCGCGTGGCTGGGCCGGCCCGACATCGTCGTCCTCGCCGTCGTGATCGGGTTCGAGGCGCTGGGCGTGGGGCTGGGCACCGTCGCGTACGTGGCGTACATCGCGCGCACGACCAACCCGCGCTTCACCGCGACGCAGTTCGCGCTGTTCACCAGCCTTTCGGCCGTGCCCCGCACCGTGGTCAACGCGAGCACCGGATGGATCGTCGCGCAGACCGGGTGGTTCCACTTCTTCCTGATCTGCACGCTTCTCGCCGCTCCAGGCATGGCGCTGCTATTGCGGGTGGCTCCCTGGAACGGGGACGGCGAACAGGGGCGCCGCCATGAATCCTGAGAAATTCAGCTCCATCGCGCACCGCGACCACGACTACTGCAACCCGGTCGCGGCGGCGAAGATCGAGCGCATCCTCGACCTGATGCCGCTCGACGCGGGCTCGCGCGTGCTCGACCTCGGCTGCGGCCGCGCGGAGCTCGCGTTGCGCATCATCGAGCGCTACGGCTCGACGGTCGTCGCGGTCGAGAAGAGCCCGTACATGCTCGACGCCGCGCGCGAGCGCGCCGAGTGGACCGGCGCGCTCGCGAAGCTGCACCTCGACGACCGCGACATCCGCGGGTTCCGCGCCGATCCGGAGAACTTCCACCTGACCGTGATGCTCGGCGCGTCGGGCATCGACGGCGGCGTCGCGGGCATCTGCCGGACGCTCAAGGGCTGGACCAAGCCGGGCGGCTACGTGCTCGTCGGCGAGGGCTACTGGAAGCAGAAGCCGTCGCACGAC
>DATBSV010000087.1:0-6055 GCA_036559685.1 Casimicrobiaceae bacterium | reverse complement strand
AGGGCGGGCAGCCCAAGGTGATCGAGAACTCGGAAGGCGCGCGCACGACGCCGTCGGTCGTCGCGTACGCGGACGACGGCGAGATCCTCGTCGGCGCGCCGGCGAAGCGCCAGGCGGTCACCAACGCGCGCAACACGATCTTCGCGGTCAAGCGGCTGATCGGCCGCAAGTTCGAGGAGAAGGAAGTCCAGAAGGACATCGACCTGATGCCCTACACGATCGTCAAAGCCGAAAACCACGACGCGTGGGTCGAGGTGCGCGGCAAGAAGATCGCGCCGCAGCAGGTTTCCGCGGAGATCCTGCGCAAGATGAAGAAGACCGCCGAGGACTACCTCGGCGAAGAGGTCACCGAGGCCGTCATCACGGTGCCGGCGTACTTCAACGACTCGCAGCGCCAGGCGACCAAGGACGCGGGCAAGATCGCGGGCCTCGAGGTCAAGCGCATCATCAACGAGCCGACCGCGGCCGCGCTCGCGTTCGGCCTCGACAAGCGGGAAGGCGACCGCAAGATCGCGGTGTACGACCTGGGCGGCGGCACGTTCGACATCTCGATCATCGAGATCGCGGAGGTCGACAAGGAGCACCAGTTCGAGGTGCTGTCGACCAACGGCGACACGTTCCTCGGCGGCGAGGACTTCGACCAGCGCCTGATCGACTACATCGTCACCGAGTTCAAGAAGGAGCAGGGCGTCGACCTCAAGAACGACGTGCTCGCGCTGCAGCGCCTCAAGGAAGCGGCCGAGAAGGCGAAGATCGAGCTGTCGAGCTCGCAGCAGACCGAGATCAACCTGCCCTACATCACGGCGGACAAGAGCGGTCCGAAGCACCTGTCGATCAAGATCACGCGCGCGAAGTTCGAGGCGCTCGTCGAGGACTTGATCGAGCGCACGATCGAGCCCTGCCGCATCGCGATCAAGGATGCGGGGGTCAAGCTCTCCGACATCGCCGACGTGATCCTGGTCGGCGGCCAGACGCGCATGCCGAAGGTGCAGGAGAAGGTCAAGGAGTTCTTCGGCAAGGAGCCGCGCAAGGACGTCAACCCCGACGAGGCGGTCGCCGTCGGCGCGGCGATCCAGGCGTCGGTCCTGTCGGGCGATCGCAAGGACGTGCTGCTGCTCGACGTGACGCCACTTTCGCTCGGCATCGAGACGCTGGGCGGCGTGCTCACGGCGCTCATCAAGAAGAACACGACGATCCCGACCAAGGCGCAGCAGGTCTTCTCGACCGCCGACGACAACCAGGGCGCGGTGACGATCCACGTGCTCCAGGGCGAGCGCCAGATGGCCTCGGGCAACAAGAGCCTCGGTCAGTTCAACCTCGAGGGCATCCCGCCAGCGCCGCGCGGCGTGCCGCAGATCGAGGTGACGTTCGACATCGATGCGAACGGCATCCTGCACGTGAACGCCAAGGACAAGGCGACCGGCAAGGAGTCGAAGATCACGATCAAGGCGAGCTCGGGCCTCACCGAGGACGAGATCCAGCGCATGGTCAAGGACGCGGAAGCGCACGCCGAGGAGGACCGCAAGCTGATGGAGACGGTCCAGGCGCGCAACGGCCTCGACGCGCTCGTTCACAGCGTGGAGAAGTCGCTGGGCGAATACGGCGAGAAGATCGGCGCCGACGAGAAGGCGAAGATCGAGGCCGCGGTGAACGAAGCCGAGGAGCTATTGAAGCAGAAGGACGCGGCCAAGGAAGCGCTCGAGGCGAAGACCGAGGCGCTCGCGAAGTCGGCGCAGAAGCTCGGCGAGGCGATGTACGCGCAGGCGCAGGCCGCGCAGGGCGGCGGCGAGGCGCATGCGGGCGCCGAGGGCGGCGCGCGCGCGCACGCCGAGTCCAAGGCCGCGGGCGACGAGAAGGTCGTCGACGCCGAGTACACGGAAGTGAAGGACCGGAAGTAAGCCACTAGCCGGTCCGCGAACCACCGCCGGGCGCTTCGGGAACGAGCGTCCGGCGTTTTGTCGTTCCGGGGAGCCGAATGTCGAAGCGCGATTACTACACGGTGCTGGGCGTCAATCGCGATGCGTCCGACGAGGACATCAAGAAGGCGTATCGCAAGCTCGCGATGAAGCACCATCCGGACCGCAATCCGGACGAAAAGGGCTCCACCTCCGAGGACAAGTTCAAGGAGGCCAAGGAGGCCTACGAGATCCTCACCGACGCGCGCAAGCGCGCGGCGTACGACCAGTTCGGTCACGCCGGCGTCGACCCGTCGGTGGGTTTCGGCGCCGCGGGTGCGCGCGGCGCCGGTCCCGAGGGCTTCGGCGGCTTCGCCGATGCGTTCGGCGACATCTTCGGCGAGATCTTCGGGCAGGGGCGCGGCGGGCGCGGTTCCGGCGTGTTCCGCGGCGCGGACCTGCGCTACAACCTCGACCTCTCGCTCGAGGAAGCGGCGCGCGGCACCGAGGCGCGCATCCGCATCCCGACGATGGAAGGGTGCGAGGCGTGCAAGGGCTCGGGCGCGAAGCCGGGCACCCAGTCGAAGCCGTGCCCGACCTGCCACGGGCGCGGCGAGGTGCGCGTCTCGCAGGGCTTCTTCTCGATCCAGCAGACCTGCCCGCAATGCCACGGCAGCGGCAAGATCATTCCCGAGCCCTGCGAGGCCTGCCAGGGCGCGGGCCGCTTGCGCAAGCACAAGACGCTGTCGGTGAAGATTCCCGCGGGCGTCGACCAGGACGATCGCATCCGGTTGTCGGGCGAGGGCGAGGCCGGCGTCAACGGCGGCCCCAGCGGCGACCTGTACGTCGTCGTGCAGCTGAAGCCGCACGCGGTGTTCCAGCGCGAGGGCGCGGACCTGCATTGCGAGATGCCGATCGGCTTCGCGACCGCGGCGCTCGGCGGCGAGATCGACATTCCGACGCTCGACGGCCACGCGAAGGTCAAGATCCCGCCCGAGACGCAGTCCGGACAGGTGTTCCGGTTGCGCAACAAGGGCATCCGGCCGGTCCGCGGCAGCGTCATCGGCGACCTCTACTGCCACGTCGCCGTCGAGACGCCGGTCAAGCTCACGTCGCGCCAGAAGGAGATCCTGCGCGAGTTCGACGCGATCAACCTGCAGGATCCCGCCGCGCACAGCCCGAAGCAGAAATCCTTCTTCGACAAGCTCAAGGAATTCTTTGGTTGAGGCTGACGGGCGCTAGAATCGCCGCTCGACATCCGCATCGGAGCAACCCGTGATCCGCCTCGCCTCGCTCATCGTCGCCTCGCTGATCGCGGCGCTGCCCGCCGCCGCGCAAGTGAAGATCGGCCTCCTGGTCTCCGCGACCGGGCCCACCGCGGCGATCGGCGTCCCGCAGAAGAACACCGGCGACCTGTTGCCGAGGCGCATCGGCGACCTGACCATCGAGTACGTGCAGCTCGAGGACGGCGCCGACGCGACGCGCGCGCTGCAGAACGCGAAGAAGCTGATCGGCGAGAGCAACGTCGACGCGATCATCGGGCCGTCGACGACGCCCGCCGCGCTCGCGATCCTCGACACGATCGCCGAGAGCAAGGTGCCGCTGCTCGCCACCGTCGGCTCGAGCAACGTCGTCGAGCCGATGGACGCGAAGCGGCGCTGGGTGTTCAAGACGACGCAGAACGACGACTTGATCGCCTCGGCGCTGATCGCGCACATGAAGAAAAGCGGCGTGAAGTCGCTGGGCTTCATCGGCTTCAACGATCCCTACGGCGAGAACTGGCACCGCGTCCTCCAGCCGATGGCGGAGAAGGAAGGCATCCGCATCGTCGCGTCCGAGCGCTACGCGCGCACCGACCAGAGCGTGACCGGCCAGTCATTGAAGCTGATCGGCGCGAAGCCCGACGCGATGTTCATCGCGGCGGTCGGCGGGCCCGCGGTGCTGCCGCAAGCGACGCTGCGCGACCAGGGCTGGAAGGGGCCGATCTACCAGACGCACGCGGTCGCGACCAACGACTTCATCGCGCTCGGCAAGGACAAGGTCGAGGGCACCGTGCTCGCCGCGGGCCCGATGCTCGTGCTGGACGATGTCGCCGAGAGCAATCCCACGCGTAAGGTCGCGCTCGCCTACATCGACACCTACGAGAAGCGGTTCGGAAGCAAGCCCGCGACGTTCGGCGCGAACGTGTGGGACGGCTGGCTGCTGCTCGAGCGAGCGATCCCGGTCGCCGCGCGGACCGCCAAGCCCGGCACCGAGGCCTTCCGCGCCGCGCTGCGGGATGCGCTCGAGGGCTCGCGCGAGGTCGTCGGCACGCAGGGCGTGTTCACGATGACGCCGCAGAACCACAACGGCATGGACGAGCGCGCCCGCGTGACGGTCGTCGTGCGCGACGGTCGCTTCCGGCTGCTGCCCGAGTAGCGCCCCGCGCGTGGCGAGCGTCCTGCCGACGGGCATCCTGCTCGCCGCGGGCGCAGCGCGCCGCTTCGGCGGCGACAAGCTCCTGACTCCGCTTGCCGACGGGACGCCGATCGGCGTCGCCGCGCTCCGGGCGCTTCACGCCGCGCTTCCGGCCGTGATCGCGGTCGTCCGTCCGCACGACGACGCGCTCGCCGCGCTGTTCTCCGGCCACGGGGTGCGCGTCGTCCGTTGCGAGCGCGCCGACGAAGGCATGGGCGCGAGCCTCGCCTGCGGCGTCGCTGCGAGCGCGGACGCGAATGGCTGGGTCGTCGCGCTCGCCGACATGCCGTGGATCGCGGTGGCGACGATTCGCGCGATCGCCGAGGCGATCGCCGCGGGCGCTTCGCTCGCCGCACCGGTCCATCGCGGCGAGCGCGGCCATCCGGTCGGCTTCGCCGCGTCGCATTACGCGGCGCTGATGGCGCTCGGCGGCGACGAAGGCGCGCGAGTTATGTTGGCGCACGCCGGCGCGGCGCTCGTGCGCATCGACGTCGATGACGCCGGCGTGCTGCGCGACGTCGACGCGCCCGGCGACCTCGCGTGAGCGGCGACCGAAGGGCCGCCCCGAGGTCGCCGCCGCCCCCTGGGGGGAGGCGCGCACAGCGCGCTCCGGGGGGATCACCCCGCTAACGCGCCGGCCAGAGCTCGGGCTGGGACGCGGCCGGGTCGCCGACCCGCGATTCCCACCACGCGCGGAGCTCCGCCTCCTCGAGCGGCGGGCAGATCAGGTAGCCCTGCGCCTTCTCGCAGCCGTGGCGGCGCAGGAACTCGATCTGGGGACGCGTCTCGACGCCCTCGGCGATGCAGCGCAGGCCGAGCGAGTGCGCGAGCGCGATGATCGCCTGCGTGATCGTCTCGTCGTTGCGGTTGCGCTCGATGCCGTGCACGAAGCGCTGGTCGATCTTGAGGCCCTGGATCGGCAGCCGCGCGAGGTAGGACAGCGACGAGTAGCCGGTGCCGAAGTCGTCGATGGTGATCGACACGCCCATCTGCTTGAGGCGCGCCAGCGTCGCGAGCGCGCGTTCGGGGTGCGTGATGATGACGCTCTCGGTGATCTCGAGGTCGAGCTGCGGCGCCGGGAGCCCCGACGACGCCAGCGCGTCCTCGACGATCGACAGCCAGCTGTCGTGCTGCAGCTGCTGCACGGACAGGTTGACCGAGAGGCGCATCATCATGCCGGCCTTGTGCCACTGCGCGACCTGCCGGCACGCATCACGCAGCACGCGCGCGCCGAGCGCCTGGATCATGCCGGACTCCTCGGCGATCGGGATGAACTCGGACGGTCCGATCACGCCGCGCTCGGGATCGCGCCAGCGCAGCAGCGCCTCGACGCCGAACGCCTTGCCGTTCGACGTGTCGACCTGCGGCTGGTAGACGAGGAAGAACTCGTCGTCCATGAGCCCGCGCCGCATGTCGGTCTCGATCTGCAGGCGCTGCTGCACGCGCGCGTTCATGTCGGCCGTGTAGAACCGGTAGGCATTGCGGCCGGCCTCCTTCGCGGCGTACATCGCCGTGTCGGCCTGCTTGATCAGCGTCGCGGGGTCCTGCGCGTCGAGCGGGTAGATCGACACGCCGATCGAGCATGTGAGCGTCGGCGCCTGGTCGGCGACGCGGAACGGCGCGAGGAACGACTCGCGCACGCGGTGCACGACGCTCATCACCTCGAACGTCGCGTGCGCCGGGTCGAGGCCCGGCAGCACCAG
>DATBSV010000086.1:0-1703 GCA_036559685.1 Casimicrobiaceae bacterium | reverse complement strand
GCACGATCGACCCGATCACCAAGTCGATGCCGCAGTTCAAGGAGCCGGCCAACTACTTCGGCATCTTCATCCCGAAGTCGGTGCCGCCGCAGGTGATCGCCACGGTCGAGAAGATCTGGAACGACCAGATCCGGAACTCGGCCGCTCTGAAGAAGTACGCGACGGAGCGCGGCGCGCAATTCGCGCCTGCCGCCGGCGCCGACGCCATGAACGCGGTGATGCCGGCCGTGCAGGTCAACGCATGGCAGGCGTTCGATGGCGGCAAGGCGAAGGTATCGCCCGACACGCTGGGCATCGCGCGTCCGTGACGTCGTCGCCGGACAACGCGGGCGTCGCGCCCCACGCGCCGCCGCCCGCGTCGCCGCGCACCGACGCGATCGCGGCGGCGTGCGCGCTCGCGTTCGCGACGCTCGTCGTCGTGCTGGCCTGGCGCATGGACCGCTACGAATCGCAGGGCGGCTCGCTGTGGACCGCGCCCGGCCTGTGGCCCGGCATCGTCGGCCTCGTGCTCGGTGCGCTCGCTGCCGCACTACTCGTGCGTTCGTGGCGTCGGGCCGCAGCCATCGGTTGGGACACGGTGGAAGCGAACGACACGCCGCTCGTGCCGACGCCCCGCTTCGTCGCCGCCGCGGCGCTTTTCTTTCTGTACGCCATCGGTCTCGTCGGCCGAGGGCTTCCGTTCTGGCTCGGCACGGCGCTGTTCGTTTCCGTCTACGTCTATGCGTTCCACACCGAGGGCACCTCACGGTCGCAGGCACGGCGGGTGGCGATGGCGCTCGCGATCGGTGTCGCAACTTCGCTCGTCGTGACGCTCGTGTTCGAGCAAGTGTTCCTGGTTCGGCTGCCCTGACGTGTTCGACGGGCTGATCCAGTTCGGCCACGCGATCGGGGGCTTCCTCGATCCGCTGTCGATCGGGCTGATCCTGTTGTCCTCGCTCGTCGGCGTCGTCATCGGCGCCCTGCCCGGCCTCACCGCGACGATGGGCATCGCGCTGATGACGACGCTCACGATCAAGATGCCGTCGAACCAGGCGCTGCTCGTGCTGATCTGCACCTACGTCGGCGCGATCTACGGCGGATCGCGCTCCGCGATCCTGCTCAACATTCCGGGCACGCCGGCCTCCGCCGCGAGCTGCCTCGACGGCCACGCCCTCGCGAAGCAGGGCCTCGCCGGGCGCGCGATGGGCATCGCGACCTCGGGGTCGGTCATCGGAACGCTGATCGGCATGGTGTTCCTCGCGCTGTTCACGCCGGTGCTCGGCGACCTCGCGCTCAAGTTCGGCGCGTACGAGTTCTTCTGGCTCGCGCTCTTCGGCGTCGTGATCGCCGGCACGCTGACCGGCGACGATCCTCTCAAGGGCTGGCTGGCGGGACTGATCGGCATCTGGTGCGCGACCGTCGGACAGGAGGCGATCTACGCGTACGACCGCTTCGCGTTCGGCAGCCGCGACCTGGCGGGCGGCTTCAATCTCGTGCCGGCGCTCGTCGGCGCTTTCGGAATGGCGGAGCTGCTCGTCGCCGCGCGCGAGACGCCTGTGCCGGTCAAGATCAACCCGTTCGATTCGGTGATCCCGAAGCTCGTCGACGTGACGCGCTACTGGCGCACGATCCTGCGCTCGGGCGTCATCGGCACGTTCATCGGCATCCTGCCGGGCGTCGGCGAGGACGTCGCCGCGTGGTCGTCGTACGCGGCCGCGAAGCGC
>DATBSV010000085.1:0-5385 GCA_036559685.1 Casimicrobiaceae bacterium | reverse complement strand
TGGCGGGACTCGCCGGCGCGATCGAGGTCGCCGGCCGCACCGGGTACGTGACGCTCGACATGTCGCCCGGCTACGGCTACACCGGCATCGTCATCGCGATGCTGGCGGGGCTCAACCCGCTCGGGGTCATCGCCGCGGCGGTGTTCGTCGCCGGCGTCCTGGTCGGCGCCGACAGCATGAGCCGCGCCGTCGCCGTGCCGACGTACATCGCCGACGTGATCGTCGCGTTCGCGCTGCTCGCGATGCTCGTCGCCGCCGCCGCCGTGCGCTACCGGCTCCGCTGGCGATGATCGACGCGCTCGCCGCGATGCTCGTCAACGCCGACTTCTGGTCGGCGGTGCTGCGCATCGCCACGCCGCTGATCTTCGGCACGCTCGGCGTGCTGTTGTGCGAGCGCGCGGGCGTGCTGAACCTCGGCATCGAAGGCATCATGGTCGCGGGCGCGTTCACCGGCTGGCTGGCCGTGCACGCGGGCGCGAGCCTGTGGGTCGGCGTGCTCGTCGCGGCCGGCACGGGGGCGGTGTTCGGGCTGTTGCACGGCATCCTGACCGTGTCGCTCGCGCTGTCGCAGCACGTCGCCGGACTGGGCATCACGCTGTTCGCGTCGAGCGTCGCCTCCTACGCGTACCGCGTCAGCTTTCCGAACGTCACGACGCCGCCGACGATCGAGCCGTTCGGCGAGATGCGCTTGCTCGGCGTGCCGGTGCTCGACGCGCAGACGCCGCTGACGCTGGTCGCGATCGCGCTGGTGCCGCTCATCGCATGGATCCTGAACCGCACGCCGCTGGGGCTTGCGGTGCGGATGGTCGGCGAGAACCCGGCCGCGGCCGAGGGGCAAGGGCTCGACGTCGTCGCGGTGCGCATAGGCGCGATCGTCGCGGGCAGCGCGCTGATGGGCGTGGGCGGCGCGTTTCTCACGCTGTCGGCGTTCAACAGCTTCTACTTCCAGATGGTGAACGGCCGCGGCTGGATCTGCGTCGCGCTGGTCGTGTTCGCGAGCTGGCGCCCGGGCAAGGCGCTGCTCGGCGCATTGCTGTTCGCGCTCTTCGACGCGATGCAGCTTCGGCTGCAGCAGGCCGACGCGGGTGCCGTGCCGTACCAGGCGTGGCTGATGCTGCCCTACGTGCTGTCGATCGTCGCGCTCGTCGCGGTCGCGCGCCGCGCGACCTATCCGCAAGCGCTGATGAAGCCGTACCGCAAGGGCGAGCGCTGATGCGCGCGTTGTAAAAATTGCAATCGCGACGCGCGCCGGCTCGACGCACGAAAACCTCGGCGGCGACCGTACACTAGCGCGCGTGAACGCGCGGGCTCTTCGAAACGCGCGCTTCGGGAGGAACCATGGCTCCACGTCTCAGCTCGCGCCTCGCGGCAAGCGTCGTCGCCGCGGCCGTCTCGCTGCCCGCTGTCGCGCAGCCGACGTCGGTCGCGGCGAACCTCGCCGACCTGTCGCTCGAGCAGCTGGGCAACATCGTCGTGCTGTCGGTATCGCGCCGCGAGGAATCGCTCGCGGAAGCGCCGGCGTCGATCTACGTGATCACGAACGACGAGATCCGCCGCGCCGGCGTGACGAGCCTCCCCGAGGCGTTGCGCCTCGCCCCCAACCTGATCGTCGCGCGCGCCGACGCCAACCAGTACGCGATCAGCGCGCGTGGGTTCAACAACGTGCTCGCGAACAAGCTGCTCGTGATGATCGACGGGCGCACCGTCTACACGCCGCTGTTCTCCGGCGTGTTCTGGGAAGCGCAGGACGTGATGCTCGAGGACATCGAGCGCATCGAAGTGGTGAGTGGTCCCGGCGCGACGCTGTGGGGCGCCAACGCGGTCAACGGCGTCATCAACATCATCACGCGCGGCGCGGACAAGACGCAGGGATTCCTCGTGTCCGGCGGCGCCGGCAACACCCAGGCGGGCGCGGCGTTGCGCTACGGCGGCGCGCTGCCGAACGGCGGTCACTACCGCGTCTACGCGAAATACTTCGACCTCGATTCCACCACGATCGAGGGCGGAGGTGCGATCCGCGACGCGTCGAAGCGCGGGCAGGTCGGGTTCCGCGCCGACTGGGCCGGGCCGGTCGACACGGTCACGGTGCAGGGCGACGCGTACCGCGGCGAGATCGACCAGAACCCGTCGGAGCGCAAGCTCGACGGCGCGAACCTGCTCGGCCGCTGGATGCGCAAGCTCGCCGACGGAGCGTTCACGCGCGTCCAGGCCTACTGGGACTACACGCACCGCGAGCATCCGCAGCAGTTCGAGGAGCACCTCGATACCCTCGACGTCGAGGCGCAGTACGGCTTCACGGCAGGCGCGCACGAAATCCTGGTCGGCGGCGGCTACCGCTACGCGCGCGACCGCGTCGTGAATACGGCGTCGCAGGCATTCCTGCCGCCCGACAAGTCGCTCAGCTGGTCGAACGTGTTCGCGCAGGACCGCATCCAGCTCGCGCCCACCGTCGACCTCACGCTCGGCGCGAAGCTCGAGCACAACGACTACACCGGGGTCGAGTTCCTGCCGAGCGTCCGCCTGTCGTGGCAGCCGACGCCGGCGCACATGCTGTGGACGGCCGCGTCGCGCGCGGTGCGCGCGCCGTCGCGTATCGACCGCGACGTGAACTTCCCCGGAGCGCCACCGTTCGTGCTGGTCGGCAACGACACGTTCGGCAGCGAGATCGCCAACGTCTACGAGATCGGCTATCGCGCGCAGCCGACGCCGTCGCTCTCGTACAACGTCACCGTATTCCACCACGACTACTCGCGGCTGCGCAGCCTCCATCCGACGACCGCCGGGCTCGTGTTCGCGAACGCGATCGAGGGCCGCACGACCGGCGTCGAGGCCTGGGGGATCTGGCGCGTGCTGCCCGCGTGGCGCTTGTCGGCGGGCGTGATGGCATTGCGCGAGCGCCTCGAGGTCGAGGGAGGGTCGACGGATACCGGGCTCAGCCAGCTCGGCAACGACCCGGCCGTGCAGTGGCAGGTGCGCTCCACGCTCGACCTCGCGTACAACCAGGAGGTCGACATCGCCGTGCGCCATGTCGGCGCGCTGCCCGAACCGACGGTCCGGAGCTACACGGCGCTCGACGCGCGCTGGGCGTGGCGGCCGCGTTCCGGCCTCGAGGTTTCCGTCGTGGGCCGGAACCTCGCCGATCCGCGCCACGTCGAGTGGGGCAACCGCGGCGAGATCCCGCGCAGCTTCTTCGCCAACGTTCGATGGTCGCTGTAATCCGCACTGTCCTGGCGATCGTCGCGCTCGCCGCGAGCGCGCTCGCGCTCGCCCAGGCGCCGCTCGAGCGCGCGGTGAAGGCCGCGTACGTCTACAAGTTCCTGGCCTACGTCGACTGGCCGGCGACGGCGTTCGACGCGCCGGACGCGTCGTTCGTCATCGGCGTGCTCGGCTCGGATGTGATCGCCGACGAGATTCGACAGGTCGTCGCGGGCCGCTCGGTGGGCGAGCGGCCGGTGCAGGTCAAGCGGCTGCGCGAGGGCGAGTCCGTGAGCGGCCTGCACGTCCTCTTCGTCGGACGCGGGGAGATGGCGCGCCTGCCCGCGCTCGCGCGCGCGCTTCACGGCCAGCCGACGCTCGTCGTCAGCGAAGCGCCCGGCGCGCTGGGCGCCGGCAGCACGATCAATTTGGTGGTGGCGAGCGACGGGCGCGTGCGCTTCGAGATCGCGCTCGACGCCGCGGACCGCAGCGGACTTCGGCTGAGCTCGCGCCTGCTCGCGCTCGCGCAGAGCGTGCGTCCCGGGGGGCCGTGATGCTGCGCACCGTGCGCTCGATCCGCGACAAGGTCATGTACGTCGTGCTCGCGACGACGTTCGTGGCGCTCGTCGTCGCGGCCGTCGCGCTGGTCGTCTACGAGACGGTCACCTACCGCGACGCGACGATCGCCGACCTGACCACCCAGGCCGACTTGCTCGCAATCACGAGCGCGCCGGCGCTCTCGTTCAACGATCCGGCTGCGGCGAGCGAGAACCTGTCGATGCTGCGCGTCCGGCCGGGCGTCCTCGCCGCGTCGGTGTACGGGCGCGGTGGCGAGCTGTTCGCGATCTATCGCAAGCCCGACGCGCGCGCCGACGTGCCCGAGCGGCCGGAGGCGGACGGCGTTCGCGTCGTCGGCGACCGCATCGCGGTCCAGCAGCCGGTCGTCGAGCGCGGCGAGCGCCTCGGCACCGTTTACGTCATCGCGCAGTACGAGCTCATGCGAAGGCTCGGCAACTACCTGGTGATCCTGGGCGCGGTGCTCGTGCTGAGCCTCGGCGTCGCGTTCATCGTCTCGGCGCTGATGCAGGCCACCGTGACCGCGCCGATCCTCGAGGTCACCGACGTCGCCGAGCGCGTCATCGACCAGCGCGACTTCTCGCTGCGCGTCAAGCGCACGAGCGACGACGAGGTCGGGACGCTGGTCGACGCGTTCAACGCGATGCTCGCCGAAGTCGGCCGGCGCGCCGACGAGATCGAGGCCTCGAACCGGTCGTTGCAGACCGAGATGGTCGAGCGGCGCAGCGCGGAGGACGCGCTGCGCGCCGCCGACCGGCGCAAGGACGAGTTCCTGGCGACGCTCGCGCACGAGCTTCGCAATCCGCTCGCGCCGCTGCGCAACGGCCTCGCGCTGCTCAAGCTCGCCGACGAGCGCCCCGACATCGCGCGAGGCGCGCGCGACATGATGGAGCGGCAGCTCGACCAGATGGTGCGGCTCGTCGACGACCTGCTCGACGTATCGCGCATCGCGACCGGCAAGCTCGCGCTGCGGCGCGCGCGCGTCGACCTGAAGGACGTGATCACGGCCGCCGTCGAGACCGCGCGCCCGTTCATAGCGGCGCGCAACCACCGGCTCGAGCTCGCGCTGCCGGACGAGCCGATGCCCCTCGAAGCCGACGCCACGCGCCTCGCGCAGGTGTTCGCCAACCTGCTCAACAACGCGGCGCGCTACACCGACCCGGGCGGACACATCACGATCGACGCGAAGGCTGGTGGCCGCGAGGTCATCGTCCGCGTCGTCGACAACGGCATCGGCATCGATCCGGCGATGCTCGACAAGGTGTTCGAGCTGTTTGCGCAAGCCGACCAGTCGCTCGAGCGGCCGACGGCCGGGCTCGGCGTCGGTCTCACGCTCGCGCGGTCGCTCGTCGCGCTGCACGGCGGGACGGTGATCGCGCGGAGCGAGGGACGCGGCAAGGGTAGCGAGTTCGTCGTCCGGCTTCCGCTCGCCGCACGCGAGGCGGCGCCCGTATCCGCGACGCAGCCGCACGCGCCGGGCGGCCAGAGCGCCGGACACCGCGTCCTCGTCGTCGACGACAACCGCGACTTCGCGTCGAGCCTCGCGATGCTCCTGTCCGAGCTCGGCAACGAAGTGCGGGTCGCGAACGACGGCGCGCAGGGCCTGGACGAGGC
>DATBSV010000084.1:0-21627 GCA_036559685.1 Casimicrobiaceae bacterium | reverse complement strand
CCAGTCGACGAACGCCTCGTAGACGTCGTCGATCAGCGCGTCGGGGCGGTCGAAGATGCGCTTGCCCTCGAGTCCGTACGCCGCGAGCAGCGCGTGATTGACCGACGAGCAGATCCAGTGGCCCTGCGATCCGCCGTTGTTGACCTCGAGCGGTGCGAAGCGCGTGGCGAGCACGGCCGAGCCCGCGTCGCCGGTCGAGACGCCCGGCCGCAGCAGCGTATCGACACGCAACCGATGGAAACCGCCCTGCATCCGGCTCTCGAACTCCTTCGTCGTCGCGGGCAGCAGGTGCGCGAGCACCCGCGGATGCCAGCCCTGCGCGAGCGCATCGGCGCGCACTTCGTCGAGCGGGCGTGCCATCGCGGCGGCCTCTTCCGTGGATGCGGCCAGCGAGGACGTGCGCACGCCCGCGTCGCGCAGCGCGCGCGGCAGCACCATCGGGGTCAGGCCCACGCCGATCGGAAGGACCGCGTCGACCGGCGAAGCCGCGAGCGGCGTGCCCCACGACGGCGGCGCGTTCGCGCGCTTGACCATGCCGAGCCGCGGGATCGCCTCGGCCAGGCGCGTCTCGACGACATCGCGGTTGTCGAGGATCCACACGCGGAGCCGTGCGAGCTTCTCCTCGAGCGACGGCAACGCAAGTGCGTCGGCGCGCGCCAACGGCGCGGCGCTCGGCTCGAGCTGCAGCAGCACGAACAGCGCGGTGGCGAGCGTCGCGATTGCGCCAAGCGCGACCGGCTCGAAGCCGGCGTAGCGCACCGCGAGCGCGCCGAGCACGTACGCGGTCGCGTCGACCGCGACGAGCAGGCCGGTGATGCGCTGGCGGTTGTGCTCGGGCACCAGCGCCGCGCGCTCGGTGCGCACCCACACCATGAGCGGCGAGAAGCTCGCGGCCAGCGCGATCGCGGCGAGCGCCGTGCCGAGCGCGGTCGGCACCGCGATCAACGCGATCATCGACGCCACGTACGCCGCGAACGCCGTATGGATCGCCGCGGGCTTGCGACGCGTTGCGCCGGCCCACCGCACCCACGCGAGCAGGATCAGCGCCGCGCCGATCGACTCGAGCGCCTTGTAGTGCGTGAGGAACAGGACGTCGGTCGGCTTGATCCAGTCGGGCAGGCCGCCGGCCGTGCGGCTCGCGAGCAGGAACGGCAGCGCGCCGAACAGCATCGTGACCGGCACGCTCGCGACCAGCAGGAACAGCGTGAGCGAGCGGGCGCGGCGCGTGCGGCCGAGCCACTGCCACGCGTCGCGGTCGACCAGCGAGAAGCGCGCGGGCATGCGCGCGTTGGCGTGGTCGTAGACGCCGCCGGCGCGCGCGGTGACGATCGCCGCGCCCGCAGCGAGCGCGAAGCCCAGCGCGACGACCGCGAGCGGCGCGTCGAACGCGAGCACGAGCCAGCCGCCCAGCGGCAGCGCGCACGCGGTCGACATGAGGTCGACGACGCGCACGCGCGCGGGCACGTCGGCCGCCCCCGATTGCAGCAGCGCGACGGTGCACGCCTCGGTGACGACGTTGCCAAGCGTGATGCCCGACTGCATCACGATGATCGCCGCGGCGAGGAGCGTGAGCGTGACGGCGAGGCTGTCGGGCGGCATCGCGACGACCGCCGCGAACAGCGCGAAGCCGACAGCGCACAGCGCCTGCGCGCCGGCGAACGACACGCGCCCGCCGGTCGCGTGCGCGAGCTGGCCGCCGTACAACGACATCGTGAGACGGACCGCCGCCTCGACGAGCATCACGAGGCCGGCGAGATCGAGACGGTGAGTCGCGGACCAGACGATCCACGGCAGCAGCACCGCCGACAGCATCGTCATCGCGGTGACCGCGAAGCGCAGCGCGTAGAACTGCTTGAGGGCGGACGCGAGCGCCGGCGGCGCCGGAGCGCGGCCGCGGTGGCGGAGGTCGCGGAACGCCATGCAAGTCCTCGCGGGGAACGACTTTCGCGCCTGTGGCCTACCGCGCGGTCGAGCGACCTTGGAACCGCGAGGCCTCGATGTGCCGGCCCGCTCCCCCTCGCGGGCCGACAACCCGCGCATCATGCCGGATTCGACAAGACGCCCGCTACAGACTGTTCGCGACAGCGCCCTTGAAACGGGCGCGTAGTTAACGAAGTGTGCGCTACAGCTTGGGGACGACGAGGCGTTCGACCACCGTATCTAGTGGTCCGGACAGGGAAATTTCCAAACGCTGGGGGTCCGGCGTCGCGCCGGCGTCACGCCGGACCGACGTTGCGCTGAGGCAACAGCGGGTCTTTCAGGACGGCGGGTAGCGGTCCAGCCACCATGCCGACGCGTCGGTCGACGGCTGGAACTGGCCGATCGGCCAGGCCGGGAACGTCGCGAGGTCGTCGGCCATCACCGCGAGCACCTCGATCAGCTCGAGGCCGTTGGTCAGGCGCGTCGGAATCGCCTCGATGCCGTGAAGCACGCCGAGCAGGTTGCCCGCGATCGCGCCGGTCGAGTCGCTGTCGCCGTCGTGATTGACCGCGAGGCGCACGCCCGCGTCGAAGTCGGGCGCGGCGAGCAAACAATAGACGGCGATCGCGACAGCTTCCTCGGCAGTCCAGCCTTCGCCGAGGCGCGCGACGTATTCGGCGCGCGGCTCGCCCGCCGCCGCGAGCTTTCGCGCATGCTCGATCGCCGCCATCGTCTCGGTGTGGCCCGGCCGCTTGACGAGCAGCGACGCCGCGCGATCGAGTGCTTCCTGCAGCGGCACTTCGAGCGCGATGAGCGCGACGAGCGCGGCGACGTAGCCCGCGGCGAGCTGACCGGTCGGATGGCCGTGCGTGAGCGCCGCAATGTCGGCGCCGAGCTCGAGCGCGTGCTTCGCGACGCGCTCCTTCGACATGCCCTCGTCGAGCCTGGCGCACCACAGTCCCACGGGCGCGACGCGCATCGCACCGCCGCAGCCCTTGCTCGTATTGCGCGGGCGCTCGCCGAAGGACGTGCGCTGGCGCAGCGCGTCGACGACGGTCACGCCCGGCACGCGCGAGGCGAAGAGCGCTTTTTCCCTCAATAACCAACCGTCGAGGTCCGGCGCCCTCGCCGCGGTCTCGCGCTGCGTATGCAGCCACCGCAGATACGCGTGACCCACGATCGCGGGCACGTCGGCGCTGCCGGTGGTCGCGATGCACGCGTACGCGCGGAGCAGGCCCTCCGCGGTGAACATCGTCAACTGCGTGTCGTCGGTGATCGCGCCGTAGCGGCCGAACGCCTGCGCGTAGCCGTGCACGCCGCCGGGACCTACCATCGCGCGAATCTCGTCGAGCGCCATGAACTCGACCGGCGCGCCGAGTGCGTCGCCGCACGCACCGCCCACGATGCAGCCGCGCCACCGCCGCCGCCGCGTCGGCGACGGCTTCGGGCGGTTGAGCTTGGTGGTGGTATTGCGTACCGCCGTCCCGGGCAGGACGGTGGTGATGTCGCCGGGGACGGTGGTCGGAGGAGGGGGCGGTGCCTTCATGCGGCCGGGGCGGAGGCGCGAGTCTCGCGCATCCTACTCCCGGCGGGGGGCTCGCCCGGGCCGCCCGTCAACCGCGCACGGTCAGGCCGTCGCGCGAACTTGCGTCGCCGGGCGGATCAGCGTCGGCTCGCGCGACAGCTCGTAGGCGTCGATCAGCGAGACCAGCTCGCCGAAGCGGCGGCCCGCCGGCGTGTCCGGGTCGGCGAGCATCAGCTCGTCGAGCTCGCTCAGCGCCGCCTGGTACTCCTTGTAGGTGGTGATCGCCTTGGGATCGAGCACGTGGCACATCGCTTGAGCCTCCGCTTGAAGGAACGCCCGCGAACTCCGGAGGAGAATGCTTCAGGGGAGGAGTGGCATCCCCGTCCGGAGCCGCGGACGAATCGTCATCGTCCTCGCCTTCGACCGCCTCGGCCTTCGGCCTTTCGGCCGACCTTCGCGCCGCTGGCGGGACGACTTTGTTCGCAACGGTACAGAGCGTAAGAACCCGTGGGCGCGGCGCGAACCGGTGTGCGCCTCAACGCGTTGTAAGACGAAACCGACACCGGCGGGTCAGCGGGTCAATCGTCCGACCACTCGCGCCACTTCGTCGGCCGCCCGTCCTGGCGCCGGCGCGCGATGAACGAGAGCCAGCCGGGCGGCGTCTCGGCGCCGAGCGCGGCGCGGATCAGGATGCCCGCGACGAGCAACGCGACGCCGACCAGCACGGCCCACGCGATCCACGGGTGCTCGCCCTGGTCGGCCGCCCGCGCGGCGAGCGGAGAGAACGCGCACGCCGTCGCAAGCGCGTAGGTGGCGACGCGCAACAACCGGCGCGCGATCGTCGGGGAGCCTTGCGATTCGGGTTTCATCGTCGCCTCGCTTCCACAGTAGCGCATTTCGGAGTCACCAAAAAAACGGGCAAGCCAAGCTCGCCCGAGAAGCCCGTTTCACCGGGCGCCGCCCTGGCCCGGGGGGCGGGCCTGGGAGGAGAGTTCATCGTTCGTCGTTCGTAGGCGATCTAGGGCTTCGCCGCAGCGAGCCGCTGCCGGCACGCATCGCCGCTCGCGTCGCTGCGCATGCAATCGGGCGCGATCGGCATCTGCATCCGCACCTGCGCGGCGAGCCGGTCGATCGACGCGGCCTGCGGCGCGGACTCGAGCTTGACGCCCGTCGCCGCGACGCCGAGCACGACCACGACGAGCGCGACGATCACGCCCTCGGCGATCGAATCGCTACGCCGCGGCGCGTTCATGACGTCAGGCCTTCCTCGTACAGCGGCATCGGCTCGCGACGCGGCGGCTCGAAGCGGTACACCGCGCCGTCGCCGGTGCGCTGCGCGGCGGCGAGCACGAGGCCGATCACGAGCATGATTCCGGACCCGATGCCGAGCCACAGGTACCAGGGCAGGGGCGTGGAGAGCAGTTGGTCGAACATGACGGTCTCCTATGCGTGAGTAGGCGCATGGTCGACCCGCGGTCGTCCGCGCGACATCGGCGCGCTGCGCTCGCCGCTGTCCTCATCCGTCCGACGCGGGCCGCGGCCCGCGGGAAGGCATGTGAGCCCGCGCATGCGTGTCCGGGACGCGCCGACAACACGCCCGCTCCGTGGCCGATGCCGGGGTGCGCAGATCGCAGCGACGATGCGCATGCGTCGCGTCCCGTGCGACGCCTCATCCCACGGAGACGACGCCATGCCCGACGCCCTTCCCTCGCTCGACGACGCGCGCGCGCGCCAAGACGCACTTGCGGCTTTGCACGCGGCGGCCATCGACGCGTGCAGGAACGCCGCGGACGCGTGCGCGCAACGCATGCTGCGCTGCCTCGGCGAGAACGCCGATGCCTGCGTGCGTCTCGCGATGGACGGCATCGAGATCTTCGGCGCGACCGCGAACGTCGTGATGCGGCGCAGCCCCTATGCGGTGAGCGCGCTCGCGCTGTGCGAGACCGTCGCGCTCGGCTGCGCGCACGCGTTCGAGCGCGACGAGGCCGGCGACGCGACCGCGCTCGCGTGCCGCGAGTGCACGCGCGCCTGCCGCGCGCTCCGCACGTCCGTCGCGCCCGTGCGCATGCACGGTGTAGCGGCATAGCGCGGGAAGACGTCCGGCTGAAGCCGGACCCACAACTTCCTTCGTATCGTCGCCGCGCGGCGACAACGGTTCCCCGAAGGGCCGCCTGGGTCCCCGAGGCGACCGCCGGGCGGTCGCCCGCGTTATGCTGCGGCGCATGGAACTTCGTGGCACGCGTGATGCTCTGACATCGCGCATGGCTCATCGCTTCCGTCCCGGGCGCCGCACAGGCGCAACGCTGCTCTCGCTGGCCGTGCTCCTCGGCGCCGGCTGCGCGGCGCTGGTCACGCAGGAGCGCGAGCTCACGTTCCGGCCCGTCCGCGAGGCGTCGGGGTGGTTCTCGGGCCTCCCGTCCGACGTCAAGGAGTTCTACCTCCCGGTCTCGGACCAGCCGGGCGCCGAGCGGCTGTTCACCTGGTACTGGCCGAGCGACAACCCCAGGGCGCCGACGCTGCTCTACCTGCACGGGGTGCGCTGGAACCTGACGGCGCACCTGCGCCGCATCGAGAACCTGCGCAGCTTCGGCTTCGCGATCATCGCGATCGACTACCGCGGCTTCGGCAAGAGCGACGGCGAGACCCCGTCCGAGGAAGGCGTCTACGAGGATGCGGCCGCCGCCTGGCGCTGGGTCGTCGCGCAGGAGCCGGACCCGAAGAAGCGCTTCATCTACGGCCATTCGCTCGGCACCGCGGTCGCGACCGAGCTCGCGGTGACGAAGGGCGTGACCGACGGCATGGGCGGCCTCATCATCGAGGGCGGCTTCACGTCGCTCCCCGAGATGGCGAAGGCGCTCGCACCGTCGTGGCTTCCGGTCGACTGGCTGGTCACGCAGAAATTCGCGACGCTCGACAAGATCGCGAAGGTGCCGGCGCCGGTGCTGATCGTGCACGGGACGGGCGACGCGATGGTGCCGCCGCGCTTCTCGGAAGCGCTCTACAAGGCCGCGCGCGCGCCGAAGAAGCTCGTCCTCGTCGAGGGCGGCAGCCACTACAACACGTCATGGGTCGGCGCGACGCAGTACCGCGCCGCGATCGCCGAGCTGTTCGACCTGCCGGGGCGCGCGGCGCCTGGTGGCGGTGGCGCCGGCGCGATGTCGAAGCGCGGCGCGGTGACGACGGCCGCGCGGCCGCAGGCCGAGCGCCAGTAGCGCGTCGTTCCTAGGGCAGCTGAATCTTGCCGCCGCCGGGCAGGCCGCCGCCCGGCAAGCCGCCGAGCCCGCCCATCCCGCCGCCACCGGCCTGCGGGATCACGAGGCCGGTCTGCTGCTGGCGGCGCATGTCGGCCAGTTCCTTCATCGTGCGGTCGAGCGCGGCTTTCGCCGCCGCGCCGTAGCCCGCCACCGCCTCGGCGAGCGACTTCGCCTCGATCTCGAAGCTGATCGGCAGCGCGCCGACCTGCGTCATGATCTGCGCCTCGCCGGCGTAGACCGTCGCGCGCTTCGCATCGTCGCTGCCATCCGGGTCCACCGGCACGAGCACGCGGATCGTGCCGAAGCGCCGGTCGGTATAGATCTCCTCGCGGCAAAGCGAGGACGCGTCCATCTGGATGTCGTCGGGTCGGTCGTTCGCGGCCATGGCGCGTCGTCCTTGTTCGTCGTTCGTCGGCGAAATGCTAGCAGACGCGCTAATGCGCGATCTCCGGCACGGCGCGGCGCACGGCCTCCGGCGCACCGAATGCGTACGCGTCCATCGCGAGCGCGGGACCGTCGAAGCCGTGGTACACGCGCTCGGCGACGGCATCGGGACCCGCCGCGCCCCAGGCAACGTAGATCGGCAGGAAATGCTCCTCCGACGGATGCGCGCGCGCGCCGCCGGGACCCTTTTCGCGGTACGCGAGCAGCGCTTCGTCGTCGCGCTTCGCCAGCGTGTCGTTGAGCCAGCTCGCGAACGACGCCGCATACGGCATCGCGTCGGGCGTGTTCCGACTCGCCATCCAGTCGCGCAGGTTGTGCGTGACGTGGCCCGAGCCGACGACGAGCACGCCTTCGCGCGTGAGCGGTGCGAGCGCGCGTCCCATCGCAAGATGGTGCGCGGTGTCACGGTCCGGCTGCACCGCGAGCTGCACGACCGGGATGTCGTGCTCGGGGTACATGTGCAGCATGGGCACCCACGCGCCGTGGTCGAGCCCGCGGCAGCCGTCGATGCCCGAGGTGAAGCCCGCGCCTTTCAGGAGCTCGACGACGCGCGATGCGAGCATCGGCGCGCCTGGCGCGGGATAACGAATCCGGTAGAGCGCCTCGGGGAAGCCGCCGAAATCGTGAATCGTCTCGGGCCGCGCGTTGCCGGTGACCATCGGCACGCTGGTCTCCCAGTGCGCCGAGGTCATCAGCACGCCCTTCGGGCGCGGCAGCGTCTTCGCGATCGCGCGCCACGCCGCGCCGGCCTCGCCCGGGTCGACGGCGCGCATCGGCGAGCCGTGCGACAGGAAGAGCGTCGGCAGGGCGGCGTGGTCGGTCATCGCAAGATAGTAATGCTCATCGCAGGATCGTAATGCTCATCGCAGGATCATGCGGCCTGCTTGACGCCGCGCTCGACGGCTTGCGTCGCGGCGACCGTAGGACGCTCGGCGATCTTCTTGTGCCACGCCTGCACCTTCGGGAACGCGGACAGGTCGACCTTCAGGTGGTGCGCCCAGTTGGTCACCGTGTACAGGTACATGTCGGCGATCGAATAGACGTTGCCCGCGAGGTACTGCGTCTTCGCGAGCTGCGCCTCGACGATCTCGTAGCGCTTGTGAAGCTTCTTCCTGAGCGCGTCGATCGCCCTGTCGCCGAACTCCTCGGGGTGCCACATCGGGCTGTACGTCTTGTGGATCTCGGTCGCGACGAACCCGAGCCATTCGTTGACCTTGTAGCGCTCGATCGTGCCGTACGCCGGCGCGATCGTGCCGGGCTTCTTGTCGGCGATGAACTGCAGGATCACGTGCGCTTCCGACAGCGTCGTGCCGTCGTCGAGCACGAGGAACGGCACGTAGCCCTTCGGGTTGACGGCATAGTAGTCGCCGCCGTCGGCGGTCTTGTGCGCGCGCAGGTCGACCTTCACGGCGTCGGCGGAAACGCCGGCTTCGTGCAACGCGAGATGCGGCGCGAACGAGCATGCGCCAGGCGAGAAATAGAGTTTCATGAGGTACTCCTTCGGGGGAAACCAACTAGGTTCGCGCGCCGTCCGGCGGGATGCCGTCGGACGGCGACGCATGCGAATGTCGTCGTTATGCGGTCACCGGGCGGCCGATCGGCTCGCCGGCGCGGATCGAGTAGCGGCCGTCGCCGAGCAGCGCCGCGGCGATCGCGACGAAGCCCAGGAAGATCGAGTATTCCCAGCCGCCGCCGGGCGCGCTGAACACCCAGCCGTTGCCGAGGTGCGGCAGCGCCGAGCCGAACAGGATCGGAGCGATCGCCAGCGCGAACAGCCGTGTGCGGTAACCGGCGACGAGGGCGGCGCCAGCAACCAGCTCGGCGAAGATGGTCACGTAGGCGAGCGGGCCGGGCAGGCCGATCTTCTCGAAGAACGCGGCGGTGCCGGCGGGCGTGAAGACGATGACCTTCATCAATCCGTGGGCGATCAGGACGGTACCAAGCGTCAGCCGCAGGACGAGCGCGGCGAGGTCGATGCGACGGTCGTTCATGACGGGCTCCTTGATTCGGGTGAGCGGCAATGCCGCGACGGAGCCCATGATGGACGTTGTTGATATCGAGATAAACTATCCTTTCTGAGATATATTGTTGCTAATTATGCAACAATGGCGTTGTGGATCGATTCCAGGGTATCCAGGCGTTTGTCGCGGTCGTCGAAAGCGGCAGCTTCGCGCGCGCCGCCGCGCGACTCGACCGGTCGGTGTCGGCGGTTTCCCGTGACGTCGCCGAGCTCGAGCGCCACCTGGATGCGCGCCTGCTCAACCGCACGACGCGGCGGCTGTCGCTCACCGAGACCGGCCGCGCGTTTCACGAGCGGGCGGTCCAACTCCTCGCCGACCTCGAGGAGGCCGAGCAGTCGGCGAGCGAGGGTGGCGTCACGCCGCGCGGCACGCTCAAGCTCACCTGCCCGATCACCTACGGCGAGCGCGTGCTCGCGCCGGTGATCGCCGCGTTCGCGATGCGCTACCCCGAGGTGCGTCTCGACATCGATCTCTCCGATCGCATCGTCGACCTCGTCGACGAAGGCTTCGACCTCGCGATCCGGATCGGCGCGATTCGCAGCCAGTTGCTCGTCGCGCGGCGCATCGGCACGACCGCCATCGTTTGCTGCGCGTCCCCCGCCTACCTCGCGCGCCACGGCACGCCGCGCGTGCCCGAGGATCTCGCGCGGCACGCGTGCCTGACCTACGAATTCTCGCCGTCGCGAAACCAGTGGCGCTTCCTCGCGCCCGACGGCAGCGAGCGCGTCGTGCGCATCGGTGGACCGATCCACGCGAACAACGGACGGATGCTCGCCGCGTTCGCCGCGGAAGGCGCGGGCATCGTCAACGAAACGGATTTCAACGCCGCGCCGGAGATCGCGGCCGGGCGACTCGTGCCGATCCTGACCGACTGGCCGCAACCTTCGATCCCGATCCAGGCCGCCTACCCGTCGCGGCGGCACCTGTCCGCGAAGGTGCGCGCGTTCGTCGACCACCTCGCGGCGGCGCTCGCCGCATGACCGCGTCAGACCGTTTGACCGGGCGCGAGGAGCGTCTGGTACTCGGGATGACGGCGCATCCACGAGCGCACGTACGAGCAGTACGGCGCGACGCGCAGGCCGCTCGCCTTCGCGTAGTCGAGCGTGGCGCGCACGAGCTGGCCCGCGATGCCGCGGCCCTCGAGCGCGACCGGGACCTCGGTATGATGGACCTGCAGCACGTTGCCGATGCGCCGGTAGTCGCAGCGCGCGAGCCCGCCGTCGACACGGGCCTCGAAGCGATGCGCGTCGGTGTTGTGGACGATTTCGATCGGCGCGTCGGCCATGACCCGGTTCCTCGCGTGAATCCGTCCCGATGCTAGCACCGCTCGCGCGCCCGCCGGGCCGCCCCAAGGGCGCGCCGCCCCCCCGGGGGGAGGCTCGCGCAGCGAGCTCCGGGGGGATCACATGACCTTCGACGTCGTGTGCCTCGGCCACGCGGCGCTGGATCGCGTCTACACGGTCGACGCGATTCCCGCCGTCGCGACCAAGGTGCGCGCGAGCGCGTTCCGCGAAGTCGGCGGCGGCATGGCGTCGAACGCCGCGTGCGCGATCGCGCGGCTCGGCGGCCGCGTCGCGTTCTGGGGCCGCGCCGGCGACGATGCCGCCGGCGCCGCGATGGCGCGCGAGTTCGCGTCCTACGGCGTCGACGCATCGGCGTTCCGACGCATCGCCGGCTTCCGCTCGTCGCAGTCGGCGATCGTCGTCGACGCGCACGGCGAGCGGCTGATCGTCACGCACCTGGGCGACGTGCCGGACGACGCGGCGTGGCTGCCGCTCGCCGAGGTGAATGGCGTCGGCGCCGTGCTCGCCGACGTGCGCTGGCCCGCCGGCGCGATCGCGTTGTTCGACGCCGCGTACGACGCGGGCGTCCCCTCGGTGCTCGACGCGGACGTCGCCGACGCGGACGTGATCGATGCGCTCGCGTGCCGCGCCGACCATGTCGTTTTCTCCGAGCACGGCCTCGCGCGCTGGGCTTCGCTGCCGGACGGCGCCGACGCGACCGCGCGGCTCGACGCGCTCGCGCGCGCGTGGTCGACGATGCGCGACGGCGCGCGCGCGTGCGCGGTCACCTGCGGCGAAGCCGGATCGTGGTGGCTCACGCGCGAAGGCGCGTTCCACGTTCCCGCGCCCGCCATCGATGCGGTCGACACGCTCGGCGCCGGCGACGTCTTCCACGGCGCGTACGCGCTCGCGCTCGCGGAGGGCAGCGACATCGCGGGCGCCGCGCGCTTCGCGACGCACGCCGCCGCGCTCAAGTGCACGCGCGACGGCGGCCGCGCCGGGAGCCCGACGCGCGACGAGGTCGCAGCGTTCGCCCGCAACGGGGTCTAGAATTCCACGCCTTGGGCGGCGGGTCGGTGACGACAGGGAGGAACGAGTGAAAGCGCGAACGCCTGCATGGCTGGCATGGGGGATCACCGCGGTCCTCATCGCGGGGTGCGCCGCGCCGCCTCCGGCGCGTCTCGCGGAGTCCGCAGCCGTCGTCGAGAAGCTCGACGTGGGGACACGCAAGCCCGCGTTCGCCGGCACGAGCTTCGGCGAGGTCGGAACCTACGAGTTCGTCGCCGCCGTAGCGACCGTGCGCCTCGATCCACGCCATCCGGCGAACCGCGCGATCGTCGACATCGAGCGCGCCGCAGGCGCGGACGGCTACGTCCGCTACCAGACCGACGTCGTGCTGCTCCGTCCGGCGAATGCTGCGCGCGCGTCGGGCGCGCTCGTCTTCGACATCGCCAACCGCGGCAACAAGCTCGCGCTCGCCCGGCTGAACGACGGCGCCACGCAATTCGAAACGGCGGCGCAGGCAGGCCACGGCTGGGCGATGCGGCAGGGCCACACGCTGCTGTGGGTCGGCTGGCAGGGGGACGTTCCGCTCGGGACGGCCGGCCAGCTCGTCGGAACGCGCTTTCCCGTCGCCACCGCGGGCGGCGCGCCGATCACCGGCACGAGCCTCGAGGAATTCGTCTTCGACAACACCGCGGCGGAGAGCAAGGGCACGTTGACCTATCCTGCTGCGTCCCTCGATCCAGCGAAGGCGACGCTGACCGTGCGCGCGCGGCCCGACGCCCCGGCCACCACGCTGCCCGCGAGCGCGTGGAGGTACGTTAACGCCAGCGAGATCTCGATATCGCGGCCCGCTGGTTTCGATGGCGGCGCGATCTACCAGTTCGTATACGAGGCGCGCGACCCCATGGTCATGGGACTGGGCATGTCCGCCGTGCGCGACGTCGTGGGGTTTCTCAAGTCCACCGGCATCGACGCGAGCGGGCAGGTGCACCCGCTCGCCGATGTCCGCGTCGACGTGACGGTCGCGCTAGGCATCTCCCAGTCGGGACGGTTCCTCCGCGACCTCGTCTGGATGGGCTTCAACGCCAAGCCGGAAGGCGGGCGCGTGTTCGACGGCGTGATGCCACTGATCTCCGGATCGCGCAAGAGCTACACCAACGCGCGCTGGGCGCAGCCGGGCCGCTACTCGCGCCAGCAGGAAGACCATTTCTTCGCCGGCGACCAGTTCCCGTTCAGCTACGAGGTGAGCACCGATCCGGTGTCGGGGCGCACGGACGGCATCTACGCGCAATGCCGCCGCGACGCGACCTGCCCGAAGACCATGCATCTCGACAGCAACCTCGAGTTCTGGCAGGCGCGTGCGTCGCTCGTCGTCACCGACGGCGCTGGCCGTCCGCTCGCGCTGCCTGCCGACGTGCGCACCTACCTGATGGCGAGTACGCAGCACGGTCCTTCCGCGCGGCCGGAGGCCGGCATCTGCCAGCAGCTCAACAACCCGGCGAACCAGAGCACGATGGTGCGCGCGCTGATGGCGCGGTTGATCGACTGGTCGCGCACGGGCAAGGCGCCGCCGGACAGCCGCTATCCGACGCTCGCGTCGGGCGCGCTCGCGGCGCCGACGCGCACGGCGATCGGCTTCCCCGACCTCGGCCCGATGGGAGTGGCCTTTCCTGCGGTCTACAACGAGCTGACGGTGGTGGACCATGGCACGGTGCCGCCCCGCGCCGATGCGGCGCGACGGTATGACGTGCTCCTTCCGCGCACCGACGCGGATGGCCACGACAGCGCGGGCGTGCGCCTGCCCGACGTCGCGGTGCCGCTCGCGACGCACAGCGGCTGGGGACTGCGCAAGGCGGGGTTTGCGGAAGGGCAGCTGTGCGGGCTGAACGGCATCTATGTCCCGTTCGCGCGCGACGCCGCCGAGCGTGCGGCGAGTCGCGATCCGCGTCCCTCGATCGCCGAGCGCTACGGCACGCGCGAGGGCTACGTCCGCCAGGTGCGCGCGACGTCGGAGCAGCTCGTGGCGGACGGGTTCATGCTCGACGAGGACGTGGCGCGCTGGGTCGACCGCGCGCGCGCTGATCCGCGCGTGGCGCAGCTACCGCCCTGACGTGCGACCAGGGGCCGGCGTCTCGAGTCGGAGACGATCGCCTGCGAGGACGGAAGCTAGCGTCCCATCCGCGCGTTGTAGGCGCGCGTGACGCGCTCGATCAGCGACGGGTCCTGCGCGGTCGCGCCGCTGGTCGTGAATTCGACGCGCACGCTGCCGTCGGCCTGCGAGAGCACCGAGCCCGTCACGTCGATGCCGCCGCGACGCCCGATGACGCGGCCCGCGGGACGATCCTCCATCAGGATCGAGAGGCCGTTGTCGCCCATCGCGCCGATGACCGCGTTGTACGAGCGATCGAAGCTCGCCGGCACCGTCGTCGTGACCGGGTAGGCGGGGTAGTAGCAGGCGGCAGGCGCAAGCGCGAGGAGCGCCCAGGCGAATGCGCGAACGAGCGCGCGGGCAGGTACGAATCGTTTCATCACGGTCTCCGGGCGGTTTACCCCTGTGCCATCGTACGCCCATGCTCGCGCGTCGCGTTGAATTGCACGCGCGGCCAGTGCTCCATGGTCACCTGCAGGTTGTACTTGGACGTCGCCAGGAACACCGGGTTGCCGTCGACGTCGGTCGCGAGCGCGGCGGCGTTCTGGCGCTCGAAGTCGCGGCGCGTCGCGGCGTCCGGATACCTGAGCCAGCGCGCCGTCGTGATCGCCGGCGTCTCGTAGATCGCGTCGACCTTGTACTCGGTCGCGAGGCGGTGCGCGACGATCTCGAACTGGAGCGGGCCGACCGCGCCGAGCAGGATCGCGTACCCGGCCTCGGGCGTGAACACCTGGATCGCGCCTTCCTCGCCGAGCTCCTGCAGCCCCTTCGCGAGCTGCTTGGTCTTGAGCGGGTCGCGCGATCGCGCCGCACGGAACAGCTCCGGCGCGAAGTAGGGGATGCCGGTGTACGCGAGCGCCTCGCCCGACTCGGAAAGCGTGTCGCCGATCTGCAGCTGGCCGTGGTTGTGGATGCCGACGATGTCGCCCGCGACCGCGTCCTCGGAGGCGATGCGCTCGTTCGCCATGAACGTGAGCGCGTTGCCGATCTTCATCTCGCGCGCGGCGCGCAGGTGCCTGACCTTGATGCCCGGCGCGTAGCGGCCCGAGCAGACGCGGAAGAACGCGATGCGGTCGCGGTGGCGCGGGTCCATGTTCGCCTGGATCTTGAACACGAAGCCGGTGAACGGGGGCTCGGTCGGCTCGACGACCCGCGACGTGGCGTCGCGCGGTTGCGGCGGCGGTGCCCACTCGCAGAGCGCCTGCAGGATCTCGCGCACGCCGAAGTTGTTGATGCCCGAGCCGAAGAACACCGGGCTCTGGCGTCCCGCGAGGAACTCGGCCAGCGAGAACGGGTGGCTCGCGCTGCGCAGCAGCTCGATGTCGTGGCGCAGCGCGCCGACGTCGTCGGGCGCGAGCGCGTCGAGCGCCGGGTTGTCGAGGCCCGCGATCGTCTCGGTGTCGGACACGCGCTCCTCGCCGGGCGCGAAGCGCATGAGCGTGTCGTCGCGCAGGTCGAACACGCCCTTGAAGTTGCGGCCCATGCCGAGGGGCCAGGTCACCGGGGCGCAATGGATGCCGAGGACCGACTCGATCTCCTCGAGCAGCGCGAGCGGCTCGCGCACCTCGCGGTCCATCTTGTTGACGAACGTGATGATCGGCGTGTCGCGCAGGCGGCACACCTCGAGCAGCTTGATCGTCTGCGCCTCGACACCCTTGGCGGCGTCGATGACCATGACCGCAGCGTCAACCGCGGTCAGCACGCGATAGGTGTCCTCCGAGAAGTCCTGGTGGCCGGGCGTGTCGAGCAGGTTGATCACGTGGCCCGCGTACTCGAACTGCATCACCGAGCTCGTGACCGAGATGCCGCGCTGCTTCTCGACCTCCATCCAGTCCGAGGTCGCGTGCCGCGCGCTCTTGCGCGCCTTGACCGTGCCGGCGAGCTGGATCGCGCCGCCGAACAGCAGCAGCTTCTCGGTCAGCGTCGTCTTGCCCGCGTCGGGGTGCGAGATGATCGCGAACGTCCGCCGCTTCGCGACGTCGCGCGCGAGCGGAGAGGTCGTGGCGGGCGGCGCGGCGACATCCTGCATGAAGGGATGCGATTATACCGGCGTGACCCTGCGCCTCCTCGCCCCGCTCGCGCTCGCGGCGCTCGCCGCGTGCCACACCAAGCCGCCGCCGGCCGCGCCCGATGCGCCGCCCGAGCGCGCGCACCACCGCGGCGACACGTTCCAGAACCGCTACGTCGAGTTCGAGACGCGGCGCTCGACCGAATTCTGGCGCTGGAAGCTCGACCAGGTGCTCAACGGCCTGCCGCCGCCGCCGTCGACGCCGATCCCGACGGTCGTTCCCGACCGCGCGTTCATCGACGCGAACGCGCGCGCGGGCCGCGCGATGCAGCCCGCGGTCACCTGGATCGGCCACGCGACGACGCTCGTGCAGCTCGACGGGCTCAACCTCATCACCGACCCGGTGTTCTCCGAGCGCGTCTCGCCGGTCACGTTCGCCGGGCCGAAGCGGCACCAGCCGCCGGCGATCGCGCTCGCCGACCTGCCGCGCATCGACGTCGTGCTGGTCAGCCACAACCATTACGACCATTGCGACGTCGCGAGCCTGCGAGCACTGGCGCGGCAGTCCGGCGGGCCGCCACGCTTCGTCGTGCCGCTGGGATTGCGCGCGCTGCTCGCCGACGCCGGCATCCGCGACGTCATCGAGCTCGACTGGTGGCAGTCGACGACCGTGAACGGCGTGGCCGGCCCTACTGAGATCGTGCTGACGCCCGTGCAGCACTGGTCGGGACGCCGGCTCGATGATCGCATGGAGACGCTGTGGGGCGGCTACGCGGTGCTGTCGCCGGGGCTCAACGTCTACTTCGCGGGCGACACCGGCTACTCGCCGGATTTCGCCGACACGCGCGCGCGCTTCGCCGCGCGCGGCGGGTTCGACTTCGCGCTGCTGCCGATCGGCGCCTACGAGCCGCGCTGGTTCATGCAGCTCCAGCACATGAACCCGGACGAGGCCGTGCGCGCGCACCTCGACCTTCGCGCGCGCTCGACGCTCGGCATCCACTGGGGCACGTTCGCGCTCACCGACGAGCCGCTCGACCAGCCGCCGCGCGACCTCGTCGCCGCGCGCGCGAAGCACGGCGTGAGCGAGGACGCGTTCTACACGATGCCGATCGGCGGGACGCGCAGGCTCGCGCCGAGATGACCTGTGGGTCCGGCTTCAGCCGGACGAACTGCGTCAGGCTGAAGCCTGACCCACAAGAGGCGGCGCAGCCCCTGGATCGTGCCGCGCGCCGCATTCATTCGCTAGGGCAGTGCACACATCGTGATGCCTTCGTCGATGTAGCCTTGCGCGATCATCTGGCTGCGGACCTGCAGGCTGGTCGTGTAGCGGTGGTTGGTATCGACGCGGTGGTTCCACAGGCGCCACACCGGCACGCGCGTCGGCGGGCACGTCCCGTCGACCGGCACGTCGACGACGAACGCGGCGCCGGTCTCGTAGAAGAAGCCGACGTACGTCGCGTGCGCCGGGTTGCCCGGGTTGGTGGCCGCGTCGTAGATCGCATTGCACTCGTCGGCCGAGACCGAGTAGAAGTGCGAGTTGCCCTTGGCCGGCGGGATATAGAACCTGCATACGCCGGCCAGGCCCGACTGGCTTCCCGCGTATGCGTTGAACGTGGCGCCGGTGCGCGCCCAGCCCGGGATCGCGCCGCTGTCGAGCGCCGGCACATCGGGTTGCGACGCGGCGGCGATGAAGTGGTGGTTGAGCGAGGCGTTGTAGTACTCGATCACCGCGACCTTGGGCACGCTCAGCATCCGGATCGCCTCTTTCACGGCGTAGTACGCGTTGACGATGCCGGCGCCGCAATCCAGGTCGGTTCGGCACGCCGAGTCCGACGCGAAGTACGACGACGTGTCGGCCATGATGCCTTTCATCTGAGCGGGCGTGAGCGACGGGTTGACGGACAGCATCAACGCGCCGACGCCGGTGACGTGCGGCGCGGCCATGCTGGTGCCGTTCTTGAAGTCGAACACGTAGTCGCCCGACGGATCCCTCGTGCTGCTGTCGACGGTCGACAGCACGCCGTCCTCGTTGGTGTAGCGCGACTGGTCGCCGCCGGGCGCCGCGATGTCGGCGTACAGACTGTAGTTGCTGTAGCTCGCACGGTAGCCGTACGGGTCGGTCGCGACGACGGTCGACACGCCGAAGCAGCTCGCCGGCGAGTACAGGTCGGCGTTGTCGTTCTCGTTGCCGGCCGAGATGACGACCAGCGCGCCGCGCGACAGCGCTTCGTCGTAGGCGGCCTGCTCGAACGGCTCGCACTCGCCCTTGCCGCCGATCGACAGGTTGATGACACGCGCCGGCGTGGGATTGGGCGGGATGCCCGGGATCGCGCCGCCCGCCGCCCACAGCATGCCCTCGGTGATGTCGATCGTCGATCCGCCGCAGCGGCCGAGCACGCGCACCGGCTGGATGCGCGCGCGCCAGTCGACCCCGGCGATCCCGTAGCCGTTGTCGCCGCTTGCACCGAACGTTCCTGCGACGTGCGAACCGTGCCAACTGCTTTCATCGGCGTCGTCGCCGCATTCGCCGGCGTCCGAATAGTTGCCCCAGTCCCTGGGATTCTCGTCGCGCGCGTCGCCGTCGCGCGCGCTCTCGGCGTCGGAGATGAAGTCGTAGCCGGCGGTTACGCGGCCCGCGAGATCGGGATGCGCGATGATCCCGGTGTCGACGATCGCTCCGACGATCGCGCTCGAGCCGACCGTGATCGCCCACGCGTGCGCGGCATCGATGCCGTAGTAGCTGCCGTAGACCGGGTCATCGAGGTTCCACAGGTAGCCCTGCTGGTAGAGCAGGTCGTTGGGGTGGTAGTACGCCGCGTGCGTGCGGACGCGGCGGTCCGGCATCGCGTAGCGGATGCCGGGCGTCGCCTCGAGCGCCTTGACGATCTCCTTGGCCTGCGCGCCGGAGACCGGCGCGGCCGTCTCGACGACCCATGCGCCGCCCGCCGTCGCGCGCACGATCCGCATCTCGACGCCCGCGGCCTTCGTCAGCATCTTGTCGAAGTCGACCGAGAGCTTCTCGTTGCGCGCGGACGCCCAGCGCGTTCCGGCGTCCTCGAACTGGACGACGAAGCGGCGCACGGTCGCCGTGTCCGCGACCTTGAGGCGCCCGACCACGCCCGCCGGGACGCGAGTCCCGCGCTCGACGTCGGCGCGCAGCACCTCGGGAAGCATGCGCAATGTATGCACGAGGGCCTTCGCCTCGGCCGGCCGCGCGGGCTGGGCGAGCACGAGCACCTGGTCGCCCAGGCGTGTCGGCGCGTCGACGGCGAACGGCGCGCCCACGGCGAGGCGCAGGTCGGCGAGCTGGCGGCCGGTCAGGCGCGCGCCGTCCGAGGGGTGGACCCCGGGCCGGAGCCGCAGCACGATGCGCGTGATCGGCAACGCGCGCGCCTCGGCCGCGGCGGCGGGTTTGGCATCGACGGCGGCCGTCGCGAGCGTCGGAACGGCCAAGCTCGCGGCGGCGAGCGCGAGAAGCGCGAGGGGGCGGGACGCCATGGGTTTCATCCTTCGGTAACGTTGACCCCGAGCGTAGGCTCGTCTGATGCGGATTCGCAGGTAACAGGGCGTTACATGCAACGTCGCGCCGCCTAGGGAACGCACGTGCCCCGCCCCCGCCTCGTCGCGCACCTCGACATGGACGCGTTCTATGCCTCGGTCGAGCTCCTGCGCTACCCCGACCTGGTCGGGCAGGCGGTCGTGATCGGAGGCGGTCGCCAGTCGGTCCCGCAGGAGGTCGTCGACCCGTCGACCGGAATCGCGACGCGCCGCTACCAGCGGCTCGCGTCCTACACCGGTCGCGGCGTCATCACGACCGCGACCTACGCGGCCCGCAAGCTCGGCATCGGCTCGGCGATGGGGCTCATGAAGGCGGCCAGGCTCGCGCCCGACGCGATCCTGCTGCCGGCCGACTTCGATGCCTACCGAGGGGCGTCGCGCGCGTTCAAGGCCGCGGTTCGCGCGATCGCGCCGACGATCGAGGACCGCGGGATCGACGAGATCTACCTCGACCTCACCGGCGTGCGGCTGGCCGGGCACGAAGGCGAGCCCGAGGACGACGCCGATGCGTGGTGGCGGGCGCGCGACATCGCGCGCGCGCTCAAGGACGCCGTGCGCGACGCGACCGGGCTCACGTGCTCGATCGCGGTGGCGCCGAACAAGCTCATCGCGAAGATCGCCTCGGACCTCGACAAGCCGGACGGCCTCACGATCGTCCGCGAGGCGGACGTCCCGACGCGGATCTGGCCGCTGCCCGCGCGGAGGATCAACGGCATCGGACCCAAGGCGGCGGGTCGACTCGAGCGGCTCGGCATCGCGACCATCGGCGAGCTCGCCTACGCGGACCGGCGCAAGCTCGAGGCGGTGTTCGGCGCGGGCTACGCCCGCTGGATGATCGACGCGGCGAACGGCCGCGACGATCGGCCGGTCGTCACCGAGAGCGAGCCGCGCTCGATCTCGCGCGAGACGACGTTCGAGCGCGACCTGTCCGCCACGCGCGACCGCGCCGAGCTGTCGCGCGTCTTCACCTGGCTGTGCGAGCGCGTCGCCGACGACCTCGTGCGCAAGGGCTACGCGGGGCGGACGATCGGCATCAAGCTGCGCTTCGACGACTTCTCGACGATCACGCGCGACAAGACGATCGACGCGGCGACGCAGGACGCGGCCGCGATCCGCCGCGCCGCCGGCGAATGCCTGAAGCGCGTGCCGCTCACACGTCGCCTGCGGTTGCTCGGCGTGCGGATCGCGCACCTCGAGCCGGCCGTCCCGGGCGGCGATGCCGCCTGAAGCGCCAGTGCGACCGGTTATGATCCGCGCCGGCTTGCCGCGCCTGTCGCGGTTGCCGCCATCACCATGACCGCGTCAGCGTACCCGCACCTGCTCGCGCCGCTCGACCTCGGGCACGTCACGCTTCCCAATCGCGCGCTGATGGGCTCGATGCACACCGGGCTCGAGGAGGAGAAGCGCGGGTTCGAGCGGCTGGCGCGTTTCTACGCCGAGCGCGCGAAGCATGGCGCGGCGCTGATCGTGACCGGCGGGATCGCTCCCAACCTGTCCGGGCGGCTCGCGCCGTTCTCGGCGCAGCTGTCGTTCCCGTGGCAGGTCGCGCGACATCGCATAGTCACCGACGCGGTGCACGAGGCCGGCGGCCGCATCGCGATGCAGATCCTGCACGCGGGACGATACGCACACCATCCTCTGCTCGTCGCACCGTCGGCCGTGCGCTCGCCGATCGCGCGGTTCAAGCCCCGCGCGCTGTCCGAGCGAGGCATTCGCGCGACCATCGCCGATTTCGCGCGCTGCGCGGAGCTCGCGCGCCGCGCCGGCTACGACGGCGTCGAGGTGATGGGGTCCGAGGGCTACCTGATCAACCAGTTCGTCGCGCAGCGCACCAACCACCGCGACGACGCGTGGGGCGGCGCGTACGCGAACCGCATTCGCTTCGCGCTCGAGACGATGAGCGCGGTGCGATCCGCAGTGGGCAAAGACTTCATCGTGATCTACCGGCTGTCGATGCTCGACCTCGTCGAGGGCGGCAGCACGTGGGACGAGGTCGTCGAGCTCGCGCGGGGCGCGGAGGACGCCGGTGCGACGATGATCAACACCGGCATCGGGTGGCACGAGGCGCGCGTGCCGACGATTGCGACGATGGTGCCGCGCGCGGCGTTCGCCTGGGTGACGCGCAAGCTCAAGGGCGCGGTGCGCGTGCCGCTGATCACGACCAACCGGATCAACGACCCGGCAGTCGCCGAGTCGCTGCTCGCGCGCGGTGACGCGGACATGGTGTCGATGGCCCGGCCGTTCCTCGCGGACGCCGCGTTCGTCGCGAAGGCGGCCGCGGGGCGCGCAGCCGACATCAACACATGCATCGCGTGCAACCAGGCGTGCCTCGATCACATCTTCGTCAACAAGGTCGCGTCGTGCCTGGTGAACCCGGCGGCGTGCCGCGAGGACGAGTTCGCGCTCGTCCCGGCGCGCACGCGACGCGCGGTGGCGGTCGTTGGCGCAGGACCCGCCGGT
>DATBSV010000083.1:0-11881 GCA_036559685.1 Casimicrobiaceae bacterium | reverse complement strand
GATGCGCACCGACCTCAACGGCGCGATCAAGGCGTTCGAGACGTCGGCCCGGTACGACCCGCAGAACACCAACGCGCAGTCGCGCCTGCGCGACGCGAAGGCCGCGCGCGACAAGCTCTCCCGGATGCCCGCGAAGTAACTGCGGCGTCGGAGATCGCGAGAGGAACGGCGCCCCCGACCGCAGGGCCGCCCCAAGGTCGAAACGCGGGCGCCGTGCCCCCCTCAGGGGGGAAGCGCGCTTTGCGCGCTTCGGGGGGAACCTGTCGGGCGCGCCCGCCGACCGCAGGGCCGCCCCAAGGTAGAAACGCGGGCGCCGTGCCCCCCTCAGGGGGAAGCGCGCTTGCGCGCTTCGGGGGGAATTTACTTCGGCGCCCCGAACTTCTCGGTCATCCGCTTCTTGAGATCGAGCGCACGCTCGCGCTCGAGGCGCGCCTTGCGGTTGTTCGCGTCGAGCTCGAGGATGCGGTCCCACTTCGAGATCGCGAGGTCGAGGTTCTGGCGCTGGAACGCCTGCGACGCCTCGCGGTCGAGCGTGCGGATGAGCGACGTCTTGGTCGCGTCGCGCTTCTTGAGCGCCTCGGAGTTCGACGGATAGCGCGCAACGACGTCGACGTAGGTCGCGTACGCGGCCTCGAGGTTGTTCGAGCGCTCCTGCTCGGCGCCGCGCTTCATCGCGTCGGCGAGTTGCGTGTCGGTCCTGGGCGACTCCGGCTCCGCCGCCTTCGCCGGTGCCGCCTCGGGCGTCGCGACGACGGGCGGTGGCACCGCGGGCTGGCGTCCCGGGATCTTGATCACCTGGCCCGCGGAGAGGCGCGACGGGTTGGCGATGTCGTTGTACTTCGCGAGAATCCAGAAGCGGAAGCGGTCGCCCATGTATTGCTGCGCGAGGCGCGACAGCGACTCGCCCGGCTGCACCGTGTAGCGGAAGAACGTCGCGCCGAGCTCGCGCTGCGCGTCGGCGTTGATCTGGTTCATCAGGTTCTTCGCGAGCTCGTTGTTCGGGTCGAGCCTGAGCGCCTGATCGAGCGTCGCGCGCGCGCCGATGTCGTCGCCGCCCTGCAGCTGGTCGACCGCCTGGAGCGCCAGCCGCGCGGCCATCGGCCGCGCCTCGGCAGGCGGCACCTCGGGCGCGACCGGCGCGGTCGGCGTCGCGGTCGTCGGCGCGGTGCTCGTACCGGAGGTCGGTGCCGTGGAAGGCCGGGGCTCGGCGGGCTTGGTCGCGTCGGGAGTCGCGCATCCCGCGACCACCACAGCGGCGGCAAACGCCGCGACGAGACGACACGCGCTTTGGAACATGGCTCGAAGACCTCTTGTTTTTTCCGCGCCGCACCGGGCCTGGCGCCCTGGCCCGTCGACGACCCGACACTATTGCACGGCTGCCCGCGCCTGCCAACCGGGGCCCGACGGGCGCGGCCCCCTCACGTTCGAAAGGTTGCCACGGTCCCCGGTCGGGACGCTGCGGCGCATCGCGCACGCGCGGCGCGGAATCTTCGCGCGGCCGGCGCGCCGGCCTAAACTGGCGCCTCCCTCACGCACCCAAGGCCCCCCATGCGCCACCCGCTCGCCGCGCACGCCGTCGCCATCGCGCTGGCCGCCGCGCTCGCCGTCCCGTCCGCGCTCGCCCAGCCGGCCGCCCAGCCGCTGGCCGTCGGCACCGACGCGACGGTCGAGAAGGTCCTCGTTGCACAGGTGGGCAAGCGCGTCACGCTCAAGCTCGGCCCGGGCGACGAGCTGACCGGCACGGTCAAGCTGGTCACGGCGAAGGTCGTGCATCTGAGCGACGTCGCGGGCCGCGAGTTCTTCGACGCGGTCGTCGACACGACGCGCATCGTCGCGGTGCTCGTGCGCACCAAGTAGACCGCCGCACCGAACCGTGGCCGTCCACCCGACGCTGCTCCTGATCGCGGACATCGCCGGCTACACGCGGTTCATGAAGCTGCACACCGTGAGCCTCGCGCACGCGCACGACATCGTGTCGCGGCTGCTCGAGACCATCATCGATGCCGCGGGTCCCGAGCTCAAGCTCGCGAAGCTCGAGGGCGACGCGGCGTTCTTCTACCTGCCGCTCGCCGAGGACCGCGCTGCCGACCCCGCGTGGATCGCCGCTCGCGTCTCCGCGATCCACGGCGCGTTCCACCGGCGCGCGGCCGACCTCGCGACCAACACGCTGTGCCCATGTGACGGCTGCCAGCAGGCCGGCAAGCTGAAGCTCAAGCTGGTCGGGCACCTGGGCGACGTCGCCGTGCGCAAGGTCAAGCGCAACACCGAGCTGGCCGGCATCGACGTGATCATCGTGCACCGGATGCTCAAGAACGGCGTGCCGGTGCCCGAGTACCTGCTGATGACCGAGCCGTTCTACCGGCGCGTCGAGTCGCAGGCCGGGCCGTTCGCGCGGCCATGCGCGCTCGAGTTCGAGGACCTCGGCCGCGCGGAAGCCTGGTACGTCGACCTCACCGAGGTCGAGTCGGTGCCGGCGCGGCCGCTCGGTTACGGCGCGCGTCTCGCCCGTCACTTGCGATTGACCTGGCGCTCGCTGCCCTACTTCCTCGGCCGCAAGCACGCCTGCGAGGGCTTCCGCAACCTCGAGGGCGAGGTCGTCGCGGTCAGCGCGACGGCGCCGCACTGACCGGCGCGCCCGGATCGTCGCGACCGAACCAGCGGCCTTGCACGTACGCGCCGGCGAGCATGCCGGCGAGCGACCAGAGCAGCGGCCAGTTACCCGCGCCCAGCCCCGCGATCGCCGGTCCGGGGCACACGCCCGCGAGGCCCCATCCGACGCCGAAGATCGCGGCGCCGACCAGGGTGGGCGCGTCGAAACGCGACGGGTGCACGCCGAAGCGCCCGGCGAAGGCCGGCTTGCGCATCACGCGCGGCGCGATCGCGTACGCGAGCCCCGTGACCAGGGCCGCACCGCCCATCACGAACAGGAGCCCGAAGTCCTGCCAGCGCAGGAACGCGAGGATCGCCTCGGGCCGGACCATCGTCGACACGGTGAGGCCTGCGCCGAACAGCATGCCGGACACGAGCACGGCGACCCAGCCCGCCGGCGTGAGTCCCGCCGCGTTCACGCGAGCGCCCGAACGAGGTGCGCCGTCGCCATCGCGGTCGCGATGAAGATTGCGGCGGCGGCGAGCGACGATGCCTGCAGCGACGCGAGCCCGCAGATGCCATGGCCGGACGTGCAGCCGTTCGCCATGCGCGCGCCGAAGCCGGCGATGAAGCCGCCGATCAGGAGGTGCGAAACCGGCACGGTCGTGACTGGGACGGCCTGCCCGCTCGCGAGCGTCCACAGCGCAGCGCCGAGAACGAGCCCCGCCGCGAGCACGAGGCGCCACGCGCGCGAGCCGACGTAGCGAGCCTGCGCGAAATGCGAAGCGCCCGACACGAACGACCAGACGGCGGAGAACACCGTGCTCATGCCGCCGACGAGCCCGGTCGCGACGTACAGGAGCGCGACGCCGGCGCCCATGACCAGGCCGCCGACAACGTACGGCGCGATGCCCTGTGGAAATAGCGCGTCGACCATCCCGACGCGACGCTAGCACAACCCGGTTGCCGCTCAGTTACCGTATTCGCGCTCGATCTTCGCGGGACACGCGGCGACGCGGCCCCAGTGGCCCTCGCAATGCTCGATGCGCAGGGATTCCTGGCAGACCGCGCGCCTGATCGTCTCCTGCGGGCAGCGCTCGAGCTCCGCGGCGAGTCTCTGCCAGCGGTCGGGCGCGGGACGCGCAGGCGCCTGCGCGACGACGATCGGCGGCGGAAGCGCCGGCTCGACGGCCGGCGCGGGCGGTGGCGGCGCGACCGATTGTGTGGCCGCGGCGGCCGCGAGCGCGTCGGTTTCGGCGCGGCCGCGCGGCATAGTGATGCTCGACGGAAGCGCTCGCGCGTCGAGCGTGCGCGACGCGGCGCCTTCGTCGTGGCCGACCGCAGCGCTCGCCGTCTTGTCCGCCGGCGCCGTCGCGGCCGGCGCGGGTCGCGTCGCCGCGGCAGCCTCGATGGTCTCGGCGTTGCTTTCCTGCGGCGCGATCGAGTAGCGCGGCGCGATGGTCCCGGCGATGCCGCGCGTGTGCGTGATCCATGCGCCGCCCGCGACGATCAGCGCGGCGACGAGCGAGAACCCGATGCCGCGTGCGAGCCAGTTCGTGCGCGCCGGCGATGTCGCCACGGGGTCGGCGGCGACGGAGGCATTCGCGGGGGGCGGCGCGTCCGAACGGCGGCGAGGACCGCGCTTCGGCGTCATCGCGTCGGACACGGTGCTGTCGCGCGCGCGCTTGAGCGCCGAGCGGCATGGCGCGCACAGGCGATCGCCGGCCAGCGCGGGCTGACGGCAGATCGCGCACGCGGACGAACGTTGCTCGCGACGGAAGGCGGCCATGGCGGTGTCGCCGGCGGTGCGCACCGCCGGCCGCCCAACTATGACATTGTCATCGCGGGTCCTACAACGCCGCCCGTCGGCCCTGCGCGTCCGATCGCCGGGTACACCGACGCTACAACGTGTCCAGTACGATGCCGCGATGCCCGTTCGCCTGGCAATCCTTGCCCTTGTCGCAATTCTGGCCGGCTGCGACCGCCTCGCCGCGCTCGCGGCGAGCAATCCGCTGCAGTCGTTCGAGTCGCGTTGCGAGCAGGTGCCGGCCGGCCGCATCGAGATCAAGCGCCTGCCGATCGCGGTCTCGGAGGACTACAGCGTGCCGCTCGCGCAGCTCGCTCGCATGTCCGAGCCGACGTCGACCAACCACCGAACCGTCGGCCTCACGCGCGCGAAGTTCGGCTACCGCTCGACGCTCGAGCTCGAGGGCCTCGAGGATCCCAAGGGCGCGCGGGCGTGCGCGCGGCCGCAGATGAAGGTCGACATCGAGATCAACGGCACGACGGTGTACGTCGCGCGCGAGTTCCACGGCGACGCCTGCCGCGAGCCCTTGATCCTCGCGCACGAGCGCAAGCACGTCGCCGTGTTCGACCGCTACGCCGACGAGGTCGTGACGTCGCTCGCGCGGGACCTCGAGTCGCGCATCGGGCGGCGCGTGCGCTTCGGCGGCACGATGGCAGGCATCCAGGAGAGCCTCAAGAAGGAGCTCGCCGGGCACCTCGACGCGTTCATGGAAAGTGCGCGCGGCGAGCTCGACCGGCGCCATGCCGCGATCGACACCCCCGACGAGTACGACCGCATGACGCGCACCTGCGGCGGACTCGCCGTCAGCGTGCGATAGGGATCGGGACCGGCACCGACACCGCCGTGACCGCGTTGTCGGGGTGGCCGTCGATCAGGCGGTCCGCGTAGGTCAGGTAGACGAGCGTGTTGCGCTTCGCGTCGACGATGCGCACGACGCGCACGTGCTTGAACACGAGCGACGCGCTCTCCTTGAACACTTCCTCCTGCTTCGGCAGCGGCTCGCGGAAGCCGATCGTCCCCGACGGCCGGCACGCGACCGAGAAGCGGGCCGGATCCTCGGCGAGACCCAGCGCGCCCTTGATGCCGCCGGTCTTCGCGCGCGACACGTAGCAGACGACGCCCGTCACCTTCGGGTCGTCGAACGCCTCGACGACGACCTTGTGGTCGGGGCCGAGCAGCTGGAACGCCGTGTCGACCGACCCGACCTCCTCGCCTCGCGCGCCCGTCGAGGCTGCGAGGCACGCGGCAACGATTGTGATCACCTTCATCGGGCCATGCTAGCAGGCCCTAGAATGCGCGCACGCCGCCACGAGCGGGGCCACGACAACGGGAGGGGGACGCCATGACGGGGATGTTCGCGTGGACCGAGAAGACCGAGGGCGTGATCGCGCCCGACGAGCGCCTGCCGTGGCCGCAGTCCATCGCGATGGGCGCGCAGCACGTCGTCGCGATGTTCGGCGCCACCGTGCTCGCGCCGCTGTTGATGGGCTTCGATCCCAACGTCGCCGTGCTGATGTCCGGCGTCGGCACGCTCGTGTTCTTCCTGATCACCGGCGGCAAGGTGCCGTCGTACCTCGGCTCGAGCTTCGCGTTCATCGGCGTCGTGATCGCGGCGACCGGCTACGCGGGCGGCGGCGCGAACGCGAACCTGGCCGTCGCGCTCGGCGGCATCATCGTGTGCGGACTCGTCTATGCGCTGATCGGCTTCGCGGTGATGGCGAGCGGCACCGGCTGGATCGAGCGGCTGATGCCGCCAATCGTGACCGGCGCGGTCGTCGCCGTCATCGGGCTCAACCTCGCGCCGATCGCGGTCAAGGGCGCGAGCGCGACGCCGTTCGACGCGTGGATGGCCATTGTCACGATCGTGTGCGTCGGCGGGGTCGCGGTGTTCACGCGCGGCCTCGTGCAGCGCCTGCTGATCCTCGTCGGCCTGGCGATCGCATGCGTGATCTACGCGGTCCTCGCGAACGGCATGGCGCTCGGCAAGCCGATCGAGACGGCGGCGATCGCCGCGGCGCCCTGGATCGGCGCGCCGCGCATCTCGACGCCCGTGTTCCAGTGGCAGGCGATCGCGCTGATCGCGCCGGTGGCCGTGATCCTGGTCGCCGAGAACCTCGGCCACCTGAAGGCCGTCGCCGCGATGACCGGCCGCAACCTCGACCCGCTGATCGGGCGCGCGTTCGTCGGCGATGGCGTCGCGACGATGCTCGCCGGAAGCGTAGGCGGCACCGGCGTCACGACCTACGCCGAGAACATCGGCGTGATGGCGGTCACCAAGATCTACTCGACGCTCGTGTTCGTCGTGGCGGCGATGATCGCGATCGTCCTCGGCTTCTCGCCCAAGTTCGGCGCGCTGATCCAGGCGATCCCGGGCGCCGTGCTGGGCGGCGTGTCGATCGTCGTGTTCGGCTTGATCGCCGCGGCCGGCGCGCGCATCTGGGTCGACAACAAGGTCGACTTCAGCGACAACCGCAACCTGATCATCGCGGCGGTCACGCTCGTGCTCGGGGCGGGCGACTTCACGCTGAAGCTCGGGGGCTTCACGATGGGCGGCATCGGCACCGCGACGTTCGGCGCAATCCTGCTCCACCTCGCACTGAGCGCGCGGCGCTAGGGCCCAATTTTGACAGTCGGGGCCGATTCGGGTCGAATGGCCGCCTAGAGGTCGCTACACGAGGAGGACCGTCATGACGTTCGTCCGATTCCAGCGCACCGCGTGGCTCGCTGTGCTCGCCTTCGCTGCGAGCGCGCCGGCGACGGCCGCGTACTTCTGCTACACGGTGTACGACCGCGCCGGGGAGGTCGCCTACCGCGACAGCGTGTCGCCGTTCGAAGGCGCGCTCGACCCGACGTCGAGCGGACGCGAGGCGATGCGCACGCGCGGCGAGCACCTCGTGTTCTTCGAGGCCGACTTCTGTCCGCCGGTGTCGCGCGTCGTCGGCCTCGGCAGCACGTCGAGCCGACCGCCGACCACCGACGAGATCGTGCAGACGCTGCCGGCGATGGGCGCAGGCAAGGCGCGCGTCACCGGCAACCTTCCGTCGTCGATGCCGTCCGGCACCTCGCCATCCTTCGGCGGACCGGCGGCGCGCATCACCGCGCCGGCGCAGAACGCCGTGCAAACGCGCATGGGCACGTACCGCTAGCGCATGTCGAGGATCGCGATCGTCACCGGCGCGGGCACCGGCATCGGGCGCGCCGTCTCCCTCGCGCTCGCGCGCCACGGCTGGAAGGTCGCGCTCGCCGGCCGCCGCCGCGAGCCGCTCGACGCGGTCGCCGCCGAGGCGCCGTCCGGCACGACGCGCGCGGTGTCCACCGACGTCGCCGCGCCGGCATCGGTCAAGGCGCTGTTCGCCGACACCGTGAAAGCGTGGGGGCGCGTCGACTTCGTGTTCAACAACGCCGGCGTCGGCGCGCCGGCGATCCCGCTCGAGGACCTGACCGTCGAGCAGTGGAAGAACGTGGTCGACATCAACCTCACCGGCATGTTCCTGTGCATCCAGGAAGCGTTCCGCGTGATGAAAGCCCAGGACCCGCGCGGCGGGCGCATCGTCAACAACGGGTCGATCTCGGCGCACGCGCCGCGCCCGAACTCGGCGCCCTACACCGCGACCAAGCATGCGGTCACTGGTCTCACGAAGGTGGCCTCGCTCGATGGCCGCAAGTACGACATCGCGTGCGGCCAGATCGACATCGGCAACGCGGCGACCGAGATGGCCGCGCGCATGGCGACCGGCGTGCCGCAGGCGAACGGCCAGGTCGCGGTCGAGCCGCTCATGGACGTCGACCACGTCGGCGCGGCCGTGCTGCACATGGCCGAGCTGCCGCTCGCCGCGAACGTCCAGTTCCTGACCATCATGGCGACGAAGATGCCCTTCGTCGGCCGCGGCTGACGTAGCGCCGGCAGGCCCTAGTTGCCGTAGTCGGCCGTGCGCCCGCTCGGGCACGCGTCCGTGCGTCCCCACCAGTCGTCGCAGTAGCGGTGCCGCGCGCGCTGGTCGCAAACGACCGCATCGAGGAAGGACGCGCGGCCCGCGCATGCCGCGATCTCGTCGTCCATGCGTTCCCAGCGCGAGCGCTCGGCGCTCTCGATCTCCGTGAGCTCCGCCGACGCGACCATGAGCGGCTCGCGCACCGTGGGCGGTTCCGCTTTCGCGATCGCCTTGCCCTGGGGCTTGCGCGTCGACGCGATCGGCGTCGAACGCGCTCGCACCTGCGTGCGGGCGAAGCGCGGCGCCGGGGCGGGAACGGCGTGGCCCGTCGGTCCGGTGACGCTGCCCGAACCAGTTTGCGGCGGCACGACGACGGGATCGAAGGGAATCGACGGCATCTCGAGTCCAGGCGGGACGACCGGCGGCGGCACGGGCGCGCCGGGCATTCCGCCGATGCGCTCGACGAAGAAGAGCGCGGCGATCGCGAGCACCACGAGGGCCGACAACGCCACGAGTCGCTCGCCGCGTACGTTCTCCGCGGCCGGCGAGGGGCGCCGCGGTCCAATCGAACCGGGCGTGGGGGAATCGGGAACCGGGGGCGTTTCGGCGGCCGGCAACTCGGCCGGCAGCGCACGCGACGCACCGAGCTTGCGCGACGCGCGCGCGCCGGCCGCCCTGACCTCCGTCAGGGATTGCCGCCCCGCGTCACTCCCGAGCCCGTCGACCGGCATTCACCGCCCCCGTCGAACGACGGAAGCAAATCCCGCACCCCGCGAAGGGTGCGGCGACGAACGGCGTCAGCCCTTCGCCGAGGCCGCGGCGAGCGCCTTCTTCGGGTGTATCAGCGCGCGACGCCCGTCGGGACTTTTCTCCGACGTCTCGCGGATCAGCGCGATCACCTGCGGCGGCGTGAGCGCGGGATTCACGGCGAGGATCTTCGCCGCGAGGTTCGCGACCTGGGGCGCCGCGACCCACGGGCCCGAGTCGGCGTAGCGCTCGCCGCCCGGCATCGTCCCGTCGACGCGGTCGCCGTTCGCGTAGACCGCAACGCTGCGGCCGTGCCCGGTGTAGGGCGCCTCGTCGCCGGCGCGATCGACGGCGCCGACGGTAATGAGATTCGGCGCCACCAGGTCGGCCGGCACGGACTCGGTCACCGACGCGTCGTCGATCGGCGCCGACGCGACGAACAGGATCTCGGGGGCAGACGCGATGCCACTCGCCATCGCCTGCTTGCCGAGCTCGAACCATTCGCGCGCGATGCGCCGCCGCTCGCTCGGCAGGCTGCCGACGCCGCACGCCTCGAGCATCGCCTCGGTGTCGCGCGCGCTGCCGACGAAGCTCATGTTGACGACGCGCACGCGATGGCGGCGGAAGAATTCGAACGTCGCCGCGACGTTCTGAGCGTCCTTCTGCGCCTGCGCGAGGCTCGGGCAGGGATCGGGCTTGAGCGAGTGCGAGAACTCGATGCGCGCGACGACGAGCCGTATCGCGGGATTGCCGTCGGCCGCGATGCCCGCGACGAACGTGCCGTGGATGAAGTTGCCGGCCTCCTGCAGCTCCTCGACCGCCGGCAGCTTCGCGTCACGCGACAGCGTGGCGAGATAGGACTTGAGCTCGTCGGCCTCCGTGCTGTCGACGTCGGCCTGCAGGTCCGACATGCCCTGGAGGCGCGGCTTCAGCCGCGGCAGCTTCGCCTTGAGCGACGCGGGGATCGACGCGAGGTCGCCTTGCGCGGGCTCGGCGCGCCGGTCGAACGCGATCAGCGCCGGCGCGCCCGAAGCGTCGCGCGCGACCCGATCGCCGAACCGCGCGGTGTCGACGCCGCTGTCCCAGATCGCGACCGGCACGGGCGCGTAGTCGCGTCCCGGCGGCAAGGTCGCCGCGCGCGCTTCCCACACGTCGGGCTTGAGCACGCGATTCGTCGCGAGGTACGCCGCATAGGTCTCCGACACGGTCGCCTTGAGCGGCATCTCGACCACCAGCCGGAAGCGCGCGTCGACGAGCCACAGCGCGACGTCGTAGGGCAGCGGATCGCCCGCATCGATCGCCGGCTGGAACGCCTCCCGCGCCTCGGCAAGCACGCCGGCCTCGGTCGTGCGGTCGAGCGTCGACTTGGCGCGCCGCACGCCGGGAAACGCCGCGGCCGCCGGCCGCGCGTCGAGCTCCGAGCGAAGGCGCTTCGCGACCTCGACGCGGAACGCGTTGCCGCTCGTGACGCCCGTCGCGCGCCGCGCGCCGTCGACCGCGCGCACGAGCGTGTCGATCGCCAGCGTGTCGGCCGCGCGCGCGTCGAGCGCGCGGGCGCGCGCGAGCGCGGCCAGTGCCGCGTCGTGACGTCCGTCGAGCCAGTCGATCTCGGCGAGCGCGACGTAGAGCGTGCGCTCGATTGCCTTGTCGACGATTTCGTAGCGGTCGAGCACCGACTGGGTGTCGCCGCGCACTGCGGCGGCGAAGGTCGAAAACTTCGCGCGCTCGTCGAGCAGCGCGTCGACCTTGCCCTGGACGCGGTACTCGAGCCGCGGCAGGTCCGCGGTCTTCTCGACGCGCGGCTTGGCCGTCGGCCCCTGCGCGAGCGCGGGCAACGCGAGCGCGAGCGCGCACGCGGCGATGAACGGGCGGAAGGCTTCCATGGACACGGAGTCTACCGCGACGTGCGTGCTAGCATCGGCGCGCATGGAAGCGCCGCGCATCGTCCGCCACCGCGTGTTCCGCTACCCGTCGTTCCTCTCGCCCGCGGAAGTCGACGCGCTGCGCGAGCGCGTGTTCGCCCTCGAGAGCGCGTTCGTGCCGTCGTTCACGAGCGACCACGACGACGATTACCGTCGCTCGTACGCGCTGGATCCGCCCGCGGACCTGCAGCGCACGATGGTGGCGAAGGTGCGCGCGCTGATGCCCGAAGTGCTGCGCGGGCTGGGCGTGACCTTCCCGGTCGGCATCGTCGAATGCCAGGTGACCGCCAATATCGACGGCAGCTATTTCCGCGTGCACACCGACGCGGGCGAGAACGAGACGCACAAGCGCGAGCTCACCTACGTCTACTACTTCAACCGCATGCCGCTCGGGTTCGCCGGCGGGGAGCTGCGCGTCTACGACGACGAGGTGCACGACGGCAAGCTGCGCCGGCGCGACAGCTTCCAGACCATCGCGCCCGAGCACAACACGATCGTGTTCTTCCACGCGCGCGTCATGCACGAGGTGACGGCGGTCAGCGTGCCGTCGCGCGCGTTCCGCGACAGCCGCTTCACCGTCAACGGCTGGGTCCAACGAACGTAGCGCCCGGGTTTTCGTCGCCGTTGCCGGCGGGAATCGTCGGGCTTCGCCCGCGATTCCCGCGTGGCACGATCGGCCGAAAGTAGGGGTGTACTTTCGGCCGTTGCTAACTGCGTCGATTGCCGGTCGGGCAATCCGGCACGGTGCCCCAGTGGCCGTCGCAATAGCGCGCCCGGATGCGCCGCTCGCACTGGATGCGCGGGATCACGCTCGACGACGAGCAGCGGGCCATCTCGTCGCGCATCTGCGTCCACACGTCCGCGCTGGCGACCTGCGCCGGCGG
>DATBSV010000082.1:0-8905 GCA_036559685.1 Casimicrobiaceae bacterium | reverse complement strand
CGACGACTTGCCGAACCCCGCGCCGAGCGCGGTGATCAGCGTCACGATCTCCTGGCTGGCGATCACCTTGTCGAGGCGCGCGCGCTCGACGTTCAGGATCTTGCCGCGCAGCGGCAGGATCGCCTGGAACTTGCGGTCGCGTCCCTGCTTCGCCGAGCCGCCGGCGGAATCGCCCTCGACGAGGTAGATCTCGCACAACGCAGGGTCGCGCTCCTGGCAGTCGGCGAGCTTGCCCGGCAGCCCCATGCCGTCGAGCACGCCCTTGCGACGCGTCAGCTCGCGGGCCTTGCGCGCGGCTTCGCGCGCGCGCGCCGCGTCGACGATCTTGCCGCAGATGATCCTGGCGTCGCCCGGGTACTCGAGCAGGAACTCGGCGAGCTTCGCACTCACGATCTCCTGCACGATCGGCTGGACCTCGGAGCTCACCAGCTTGTCCTTGGTCTGGCTCGAGAACTTCGGTTCCGGCACCTTGACCGACAGCACGCAGGTGAGGCCCTCGCGCATGTCGTCGCCGGTGGTCTCGACCTTCGCCTTCTTCGCGACCTCTTCCTTCTCGATGTAGCTGTTGAGCGTGCGCGTCATCGCCTGCCGCAGGCCGGTCAGGTGCGTGCCCCCGTCGCGCTGCGGGATGTTGTTGGTGAAGCACTGCACGTTCTCGCCGTAGCTGTCGTTCCACTGCATCGCGACCTCGACGACCGTGCCGTCCTTCTCGCCGACCGCGTGGAAGATGCGCGGGTGCAGGACCGACTTCGCGCGGTTCATGTACTCGACGAAGCCCTTGATGCCGCCGGCGTGAGCGAAGTTCTCGCTCTTGCCGTCGCGCTGGTCGACGAGCTCGATCCGCGTGCCGTTGTTGAGGAACGACAGCTCGCGGATGCGCTTCGCCAGGATCTCGTAGTGCCACTCGATCCGCGTGAACGTCTCGATCGACGCCATGAAGTGGACTTCGGTGCCGCGGCGGTCGGTGTTGCCGGTGACCGCGAGCGGGGCCACGGGTTCGCCGCGGCGGAACTCCATCTGGTGGATCCGGCCGTTGCGCCAGATGCGCAGCCGCAGCCATTCGGAAAGCGCATTGACGACCGATACGCCGACGCCGTGCAGGCCGCCCGACACCTTGTAGCTGTTGTTGTCGAACTTGCCCCCCGCATGCAGCTCGGTCATCACGATCTCGGCCGCCGAGCGCTTCTGCTCGTCGTCGTCCTTGACGTCGGTCGGGATGCCGCGGCCGTTGTCGATGACCGACACCGAGTTGTCGGCGTGGATCACGACCTTGATCTCGTCGCAGTAGCCGGCGAGCGCCTCGTCGATCGCGTTGTCGAGCACCTCGAACACCATGTGGTGCTGGCCGGTGCCGTCGGACGTGTCGCCGATGTACATGCCGGGACGCTTGCGCACGGCGTCGAGGCCCTTGAGGACCTGGATGCTGGACGAGTCGTAGTCGGCGGGGGTCGGTTGCACCTTATGCATTGCAGGGGTCATGCGGGGCGGTGTCTTTCTCGGGCTAGATGCGCATCGGCATCACGACGTACTTGTAATCGTCGCGGCCGGGCATCGTGCAAAGCGCGCTCGAGTTGGCGTCGCCGAATGCGAACGCGACCTCGGCGCTCTCGACGTTCTGCAGCACGCCGAGCAGGTAGGTGATGTTGAAGCCGATGTCGAGCGGCTCGCCCTTGTAGGCGACCTCGAGCTCCTCCTCGGCTTCCTCCTGCTCGCTGTTGCTGCAGATGATGCGCAAGGTGTCGGCGGCCAGCACCAGGCGCACGCCGCGGAACTTCTCGTTGGAAAGGATCGCGGCGCGCTGCAACGCGGCCAGCAGCACGCTGCGGTCGAGCGTGACCGACTTGGTGTGACCGACCGGGATCACGCGGTTGTAGTCGGGGAACTTGCCGTCGACGACCTTGCTCACGAGCTCGACGTTGGCGAAGCGGAAGCGCACCTGGTTCGCGAGCACGTCGATCGCGACCGGGTCGTCGCTGTCGTCCAGGAGCTTGCCCAGCTCGAGCACCGTCTTGCGCGGCAGGATCACTTCCTGGCGCGTGTAGTCGCCCTCGACGGCCAGGCTCGCCCACGACAGCCGGTGGCCGTCGGTCGCGACCGCCTGCAGCGAGCCGTGGTCGATCACCAGCAGCATGCCGTTCAGGTAGTAGCGGATGTCCTGCTGCGCCATCGCGAACTCGACCAGCCGGAACAGCGCGCGAAGGTCCTTCTGCGGGATCGACAGCGACTGGAGCTTCTCGTGGCCGAGGCTGATGCGCGGGTAGTCGCCCGCGGCGAGCGTCTGCAGGTTGAAGCGCGACCGGCCCGCGCGCACCGTCATCCGGCTGCCGGTCACGTCGACGTTGAGCGTCGCGTCGTCGGGCAGGGCGCGCAGGAGGTCGTGCAGCTTGCGCGCCGACACCGTGGTTGCGGTACCGGCCTTCGCCGGCGCGTCGGCGATCGCGGTGATCTGCATCTCGAGGTCGGTCGCGGTGAACTCGAGCGCGCCGTCCTTGGGCTCGATCAGCACGTTGGCCAGGATCGGCAGCGTGTGCCGGCGTTCGACGATGCCGGAGACCGCTTGGAGGGGCTTCAGGAGCGCGTCGCGGGCGACCTGTTTAAGCTGCATGGTCGGTATCTAAAAACAGATAGATGTTAATAGGGCCGGCCGGCAGCCGGGGGCAAGTGGCAATTTCCCTGCCCGATCAGGACGTTGGCGACGGTATCCGGGGACGGATAACCGCGGTGTCGTCTGTGGATGATTTGGGGACGCCTGCGCGCAACGCCGAAAACGCTGCTTAATCCACAAATTATAGCGTAATTGGACGCCTCTTTCCAGTCGCGGGGCCGCTCTAACCACAAGCTTTCCCGCCGCCTAGCTCCGCAGCACCTGGAGCAGGAAATTGACGTCGTGGTTGAGGTCGGGGTGCGACTCGCGGAGCTTCGCGATCTGGCGGCACGCGTGCAGCACCGTCGTGTGGTCGCGGCCGCCGAAGTTGCTGCCGATCTCCGGCAGCGAGAGCTGCGTCAGCTCCTTCGCGAGCGCCATCGCGACCTGGCGCGGGCGCGCGATCGCGCGCGAGCGCTTCTTGCTGTGCATCTCGGACAGCCGGATCTTGTAGTAGTCGGCGACCGTCTTCTGGATGTTCTCGATGCTGATCTGGCGGTTCTGCACGGCGAGCAGGTCGCGCAACGCCTCCTTGGCGACCGCGAGCGAAATTTCCTGGCCGTGGAAGTTCGCGTACGCGACGATGCGTTTGAGCGCGCCCTCGAGCTCGCGCACGTTGCTGCGGATGTGCTTGGCGACGAAGAACGCGACCTGCTCGTCGAGCCGCACGCGCGACTGCTGCGCCTTAGCGAGCAGGATCGCGACGCGCATCTCGAGCTCGGGCGGCTCGAGCGCGACGGTCAGACCCCAGCCGAAGCGCGAGATCAGCCGCTCCTCCATGCCGGCGATTTCCTTGGGATAGGTGTCGCACGTGATCACGACCTGCTTGTGCGCCTCGATCAAGGTGTTGAACAGGTAGAAGAACTCTTCCTGCGTGCGCGACTTGCCGCCGAAGAACTGGATGTCGTCGATGAGCAGGAGGTCGAGCGAGCGGTAGTAGCGCTTGAACTCGTCGAACGCCTTGTGCTGGTAGGCGCGCACGACGTCGGATACGTAGGTCTCGGCGTGGATGTAGCGGATCTTCGCGGAAGGCTCGCGCTTCAGGATGTCGTGGCCGATTGCCTGGATCAGGTGCGTCTTGCCCAGCCCTACGCCTCCGTAGACGAACAGCGGGTTATAGGAGGTCGGGTGCTCGGCGACCTGCAATCCCGCGGCGCGCGCGAGCTGGTTCGCCTTGCCGGTCACGAACGATTCGAACGTGAACGTGCCGTTGAGGCTCGTCGGCTCGACGCGCCGCGGCCCGGGCGCCGAGGCGACGCGCGGTGGCTCGGCGAACGACGGCGGGTCGTTGGGTGCAACGAGGGCGCTGATCGCCGCCATCACCGGGACCGGCGCCTCGGCGATCGGCGGCATCGCTTCAGCCTCGCTCGCGAACGCAGGCGCATCCGACAGCGCGTACTCGATCGACAGCGGCGCGCCTGCGGCCTCGCAGGCCAGCGCGCTGATGCGGGCGCCGAAGCGGTCCTTGACCCACTGGAGCACGAAGCGGTTCGGGGCGCGGAGCTTGAGGCTCCCCTCGCCGGGCTCGACGGCGAGCGGACGGATCCAGGTGGCGAATTGCTGCGCCGTCAACTCCCGCTCGAAGGCCGATAGGCAGGCCGTCCACGCGGCAGGCGTCGTGAAGGAAGTGGACATCGGTGGAGGTACCCTCAGCTGTTCACCCGGCCGTTCTCGATGCGGCCGTGGTCGTGCAAAAACGGACGGGCGCCCCTCCGGAAGCTTCGAAAACCCGGGCGGGGCGCCCGCGGTTATGCACATTCTAAGCGGCGCAAGCACAGTTATCCACAACGCGGTCGGCGCCGGAAGCGTCGCGGCATCCGTGCGACAGCCGGAGCGCTCCTGCCGCGAAAGTGATCGCTCGCGTCGATGTGGCGCGCATGCCACAGCGACCGCCTTCCTTGACAGAGCGACTGCAAACGCGTTCTAATACAAGGCTTTTCTCCATTTTCACGCGGGCGCCTCGCGTCCCCACACTCCGCCGCCATGAAACGCACCTTCCAACCCAGCAAGATCCGCCGATCGCGGAAGCACGGCTTTCGAGCCCGGATGAGCACCGTCGGCGGTCGCAGGGTCCTCGCCGCGCGCCGCGCGAAGGGCCGCGTCCGCCTTTCCGCCTGACCGTCAGCTCGCCCCACCTGGCGCGCGCGATGGGCCGCCCCGAGCGCGCGCCTGCCCCCTTGGGGGGTAGCGCGCCTAGCGCGCTTCGGGGGGATCTCCTTCCGCGCGCGATGGGCCGCCCCGAGCGCGCCTACCGCCTCACCGGCATCGGGTCGTTCGACGCGCTGTTCCGCGTCGGACGGCGCCGCCAGGGGCGTTGGATCGAACTCGTGGTCGCCAGCGCCCAGCGTGTGCCCGGCCGCGTCGGCCTCGTCGTCGGCCGCAAGGCGCTGCCCCGTGCCGTCGACCGCAACCGGTTCAAGCGCAAGGTGCGCGAAGTCCTGCGGCGCGAGCGCCCCGGCCTCGAGGGCTACGACCTGGTCGTACGGCTCAAGCGTCCGGCGCCCGGCATCGAGCTCGACGCGGCGATCGAGGAGGCCGACGGCATGATCGGACTGTTGCGCGGCGCCGCGCCAGCCCCATGAAGCAAGTGCTCACCGCCGCGATACGCGGCTACCAGTACGCGATCCGTCCGATGCTCGGCGCGAATTGCCGATTCTTCCCGAGCTGCTCCGACTACGCGCGCGAGGCGATCGAGCGCCACGGTGCGGCCAAGGGCAGCTGGCTCGCGGCGCGGCGCATCTGCCGCTGCCACCCCTATCACCCGGGCGGGTACGACCCCGTCCCCTGATCGACCGCGATGGACACGCAACGCCTGATCCTGTTCGTCATCTTCAGCTTCTCGCTGTTCATGCTGTACGAGGCGTGGAATCGCGAGCACCGTCCGCCGCCTCCGCCCCCGATCTCGACCGCCGGCACGACAACTACGGCGACGACCGCGCCGCGGCCTGCCGACGTCCCGCCCGCGCCGACCGGCCCCGGCGCGATCCCCGCGACGACGGCCGCAGGCGTTCCGCCGACCACGACCGGGGCGCAACCGGCCGCCGCCGCCGCGCGCCCGGTCACCGTCAAGACCGACCTCTACACGGCCGAGATCGACCCGGTCGGCGGCGTGATCGCGCAAGTCGCGCTCGCGCAACACCGCGACGCGTTCGACACGTCGAAGCCCTACCTCGCGCTCCAGCGCAACGCCGAGCGCACGTTCGTCGCGCAGGCCGGCCTGCTCGGCGAGGGGATGCCGAACCACCGAACCGTCTACGAGGTGCAGCCGGGGCCGCGCGAGCTCGCGCCGGGCCAGGAACGGCTCGACGTCAAGCTGACCGCGACCGCCGCGAACGGCGACAAGGTCACGCAGACGCTGTCGTTCCATCGCGGCACCTTCCTGATCGACGCGACGTTCGCGGTCGCGAACGTGGCCGGCGTAGCGATTTCGCCGTACGCGTATTTCCAGCTCACGCGCGACACCAAGCTCGCCGTGCCGGTCAACTCGATGGCGCCCGCGGCGTACGTCGGTCCGGTCGTCTACAACGCCACCGACCATTTCAAGAAGGTCGAGCCGGGCGAGATCGACAAGCTCGCGGCCGATGCGACGCGCAAGTCCCCGTACGCGCGCTCGACCGACAACGGCTGGATCGGCATGCTCGAGCACTACTTCGTCGCCGCGTGGCTGCCTTCCGACGAGAAAAAGGTTCCGCGCGAGTTCTACACGCGCAAGCTCGACAACGGGCTGTACGCGGCCGGCGTGATCGTGCCGGTCGGCACGGTGCCGCCGGGCGGGACCGCGCAGGTGACGGTACCGCTCTACGTTGGCCCGCAGGACCAGGACCTCCTGAAGCAGGTCGCGACCGGCCTCGACCTGTCGGTCGACTACGGGATCTTCACCGTGATCGCCGCGCCGCTGTTCTGGCTATTGAAGTGGCTGCACGGCCTGATCGGCAACTGGGGCTGGGCGATCGTCGTGATGACGATCATGATCAAGGCGGCGTTCTACCCGCTCAACGCCGCCGCCGCGCGCTCGATGGGCAAGATGAAGCTCGTCGCGCCGAAGCTCAAGGCGCTGCAGGAGCAGTACAAGGACGACAAGCAGGCGCTCCAGATGAAGATGATGGAGCTCTACAAGCAGGAGAAAATCAACCCGCTCGGCGGCTGCCTGCCGATCGTCGTGCAGATCCCGGTGTTCATCGCGCTGTACTGGGTGCTGCTGTCGGCGGTCGAGCTGCGCCACGCGCCGTGGATCGGCTGGATCAAGGACCTCTCCGCGCCGGATCCGTACTACATCCTGCCCGTCATCTACGCGATCACCGCGTGGGCGCAGGTGAAGCTGTCGCCGACGCCGATCACCGACCCGGTGCAGGCGAAGGTGTTCCAGATCATGCCGATCGCGTTCTCGGTGCTGTTCATCTTCTTCCCGTCGGGCCTCGTGCTCTACTGGCTCGTCAACAACATCCTGCAGATCGCCCAGCAGTGGCAGGTCAACCGGATGCTCGAGAAGGAACAGGCGCTGGCGCTCGCGAAGCGGCGGTAGGCGCGTGGGCGACGTCGTGACGCCCGCGACGATCGCCGCCATCGCGACGCCGCCCGGGCGCGGCGGCGTCGGCATCGTCCGCGTCTCCGGCGCCGCCGCGAGCGTCATGGCGATCGCGCACGCGATCACCGATGCGACGCTCGAACCGCGTCATGCGACCGTCGCGACCTTCCGCGACGCGCACGGTGCGCCGATCGACCATGGCCTCGCGATCGCGTTCGCCGCGCCGGCGTCGTACACCGGCGAGACCGTCGTCGAATTCCACGGCCACGGCAGCCCGGCGGCACTGCGCCTGTTGCTCGCGCATTGCGCGGCGCTAGGCGCGCGCATTGCCGAGCCCGGCGAATTCACCCGACGCGCGTTCCTGAACGGCAAGCTCGACCTCGCGCAGGCCGAGAGCGTCGCCGACCTGATCGATGCGGCCAGCGCGACGGCCGCTCGCGCCGCGGCGCGCAGCCTCACCGGCGCGTTTTCGCGCGAGGTGCACGCGATCGTCGACGCGGTCACGGGGCTGCGCATGTTCACCGAGGCGACGCTCGACTTCCCCGAGGAGGACGTCGAGTTCGTGCGCGCGTCGGACGCGGCGCGCAAGCTCGCGCACGTCCGCGCCGACGTCGCGCGCCTGGTCGCGCGCGCGGCGACCGGCGCGCGCCTCGGCGCAGGCCTCGCCGTCGTGCTGGTCGGGCGTCCGAACGTCGGCAAGTCGAGCCTCATGAACCGGCTCGCGCGCGACGACGTCGCGATCGTGACCGATGTCCCGGGCACGACGCGCGACACGGTCGAGCGATCGGTCGAGATCGGCGGCATCCCGCTGACCGTGATCGATACCGCGGGCCTGCGCGACGCCGGCGACACGGTCGAGAAGCTCGGGATCGAGCGGACGTGGGCCGCGGTCGAGCGTGCCGATCTCGCGCTCGTGCTCGTCGACGCGCGCGAGAGCGGCGACGGGATCACGCCCGACGATCGCGCGATCGTCGCGCGCCTGCCGGCGCGCCTGCCGCGCATCGTCGTGCACAACAAGGCCGACCTCGCGCGGCGGGCGCCCGTGGCCGAGCGTCGCAGCGACGTCATGCACGTCTGGCTCTCGGCGCTCGACGGCGCGGGCGTCGATCTTCTCGAGCGCGAGGTGCTAGCGATCGCCGGCGTCGAAGGCGCCGCCGAGGACGCATTCATCGCACGCGAGCGTCATCTCGACGCGTTGCGTCGCGCCGCCACGCTTCTCGCCGCAGCCGCCGCGCACCTGGACGTCGACGCGCCGCCGCTCGAGCTCTACGCCGAGGAACTGCGCGAGGCGCAGAACGCGCTCGCGTCGATCACGGGCGAATTCACCGCCGACGACCTGCTCGGCGTGATTTTCTCGCGCTTCTGCATCGGCAAGTAGCCTCGACCCGACGCGGCGCCTACAATCGGCGGCAAAGGGAGGCGCCGATGTCCACGACCCGGTTTGCTCGCCCGCTTGCCGCCGCGGCGCTCGCCGCATTCGCCGCGCTCGTCCTCGCGCAATCGCCGCCGCCGATGACCATCGGCATCCTGTCGTCGGGAACCTACGAGGGCCGGGAGTCGATGGACCGGTCGCTGATCGAGGGCCTGCGCGCGCAGGGCTACGTCGAGGGGAAGAACCTGACGGTCGTACGCCGCTACGGATCGAGCGCCGTGCCGCAAAGCGCCGTGGAGCTCGCGGGAATGAGGCTCGACGCGGTGCTGACGACGTGTACGCCGTCGACGCGCATGATGAGGGA
>DATBSV010000081.1:0-4324 GCA_036559685.1 Casimicrobiaceae bacterium | reverse complement strand
TGGCACGCGACCTACGCGTTCGCGACGGGCGCGTCGCCGGGGCCGACCGGCTCGGCGCACATCCTGACCGCGCCGTACCAGGCGTTCCGCGCGCGCGACGGCTGGATCAACGTCGGCGGCGCGAACCAGGCGAACTGGGAGCGCATCGCCGACGTGCTCGGCCATCCCGGGTGGCGCGACGATCCGCGCTTCCGCACCAACAGCGATCGCATGGCGAACCTGCCCGCGCTCGTCAAGTTGATGAACGACGTGATCGCGACGCGCGACAAGGCGCAATGGATCGCGGCGTTCGACGCGGCCGGCGTTCCGGTCGGGCCTGTCAACACCGTAGGCGAGGCACTCGCCGATCCACAGACGCTCGCTCGAGGGATGGTCGTCGAGACGATGCATCCCGAGGCCGGTGCGACCCGGTCGCTCGGGTGCCCGGTGCACTTCTCGGCGACGCCCACGTCGGTGACGCGTCCCGCGCCGCTGCTGGGCGAGCACACGCGCGAAGTGCTCGCGGCCGCCGGCTATTCGGCATCCGAGATCGATGCGTTCGTCGCCGAAGGCGTCGTCGCGACGCCGTGAAGCGCCGCACGCTCCTGGTATTGCTCGGCCTGTCGCTGGCCGCCTGCGGTCGCGCGGACAAGGCCCGACAGAAGTTCGAAGCAGTTCAAGCCGGACAAGCCGAAATGGACTTGCGTCGGGCCCTCGGCGATCCCCGCGCCATGATCGTGCGCGAGTACATCGGCGACAGAATGGTCCATGTCGATCTGCGAAACGGGCGCCAAACCCTGCTCGCGGACGACCCGGCATCGTGGCCGCCCCATGCGAAGTCGCTCCCGCGCCGAAAGATCGAGAACAAGGTGCTGATCTACGAATCGGGCGACGTCACGGCCTACTATTTCATGGACGGGTTCGGCGAGATTACCTTCGCGAGCGTACACGGGGGCTGAACGAGCCGTCACACGGCCGTCATACGGCCGCAACATTCGCGCGGCACGCTGGCCTCCATGGGCCACGGCGCGATTGAGAAGAAGACCTGGGCGGTGCGGACCGCCGCGCAGATCCGCGAGGAGCTGCTGCGCGAGTGCTCGGAGCACCACGAGTGCGACGACTGCTACCTCGGCGGCGTCGTGCGCGTCGATCCGGACCGCGAAGGCCGCAACTGGTCGGTCTGGACGTCCCCGTTCGGCGACAACCGCGACGCCTGCACCGAGTGCACGCGCGCGATCGCGCACGCGATCAAGCGCCTGCGCGACACCGTCGTCCTGCCGCCGACCGAACTGTCGGTGCGCGAGATCGAGTCGCTGCAGACGATCCTCGCGACGCGCGAGATCGGCAAGCCGCCGTCGGTGAGCTTGTGGGAGCCCGTGCGCGCCCTCGAGATGGGCTACGCGTTCGTCGCGTCCGACGGCAAGCTCGACGTCTCGCGGACCGGGCGCGAGCTGCTGCGCCGCCTCTAGCTCTTCGCCCCCAGCGCCTTCGCCCGCGCGAGCGTCATCTCGCGCTCCCTCGCGTCCGGCACCGGGGTCAGCCACCCCGCGAGGTGCCGCCACGCGAGATCGGACAACGCCGCGATCCAGCGCGGATGCTCGTTGAGGCACGGGATCGCGTGCAGCTCGCCGCCGCCCGCGTCGCGGAACGCCATCGCGTTCTCGATGCCGATTTCCTCGAGCGTCTCGAGGCAGTCGGAGACGAAACCCGGGCAGACGATGTCGACGCGGCGCACCTTCGCAGCGCCGAGCGATTTCACCATCGCCATCGTGTAGGGCTTCAGCCATTCGGCGCGTCCGAAGCGCGACTGGAACGCGATCGCCCACTGGTCGGACGCGAGCCCGAGCTCCTGCGCAAGCAGGCGCGCGGTGACATGGCACTCGCAGTGGTACGGGTCGCCGAGCTCGAGCGTGCGGCGCGGTACGCCGTGGAACGACATGATGAGGCGCTGCGGTCGGCCGTGCTTCATCCAGTAGTCGTTCACGACCTGCGCCTGCGCTTTGATGTAGCCCATGTCGTCGTGGAAGCTGCCGACGAACCGGATCGCGGGCGCGCGGCGCAGCTTCGCGACGTGCGCGGCGACCGCGTCGAACGCGCTGCCGATGGTGCTCGACGCGTACTGCGGGTACAGCGGCAGCACGAGGATCCTCGTCGACCCCGCGGCGCGCAACTTGTCGATCGCGCTCGCGATCGACGGCTCGCCGTAGCGCATCCCGAGCTCGACCGGCGCATGATCGGCGGGCAATCCCTCGCGCTTCATGCGCTGTCCGAGCATCCCCATCAGCAACACGCGCTGCTTGATCGAGTGCACGAGCAGCGGCGAGCCTTCCTTGGTCCAGATCTGCTGGTACTTGGCGGCCGATCGCGACGGCCGGAACGGGAGAACGACGCCGTAGAGGATCGGCGCCCACAATGCGCGCGGGATCTCGACCACGCGGCGGTCCACGAGGAATTCGGCGAGGTACTTGCGCACCGCGGCAGGCGTCGGCGCCTGGGGCGTGCCGAGGTTGACGAGCAGCACGCCGAGCTTGGCGGGCTGGTCGTGCGCGTGAGACGGCTCGGGCAGGAAGCTCATGTCACGCCAGCCGGAACGTCGCCTGCATCGCAACGTAGGTCATCACGCCGTCGATGACGAAGCCGGCGACGACGATGGCGAACCCCTTCGCGATCGCGATCGGCCACCCGTGATTGCCGAAGCGGCGTGCGGCCACCGCATTCCACACGACCGCGAGCGCGAGCGGCACCATGGTGGCGGCCAGGTATACCGGGCGCGGCACGACGCCGGCGACGAGCTGCGCGAGCATCAGCCACGGCAACGCGACGACGAAGATGAGCGCGATGTAGTGAAGTCCCGCGGTGAACGGCCCGCGCCATCCCGGGAGCGAGCGCCAGAACAGCGCCTTGTACGCGAGCGTGTAGCCGGCGACGCTGACGATCACGAGCGAAAGCGTGTAGATCCCCTGGAAGCGCCGCTCGGCGCGCTGGATGAACGCGTCGACCGGCAGCCCGGCCGCCGCGGCGTATTGCTCGGCCATCGGCGCGAGCCACGACGGGTTCTGCGCGACGAGATCGCGGAGCTGGAAGCGCGTGACCACGGCGAACAGGAAGAACACGGCCACCGCGTTCAGGAACAGCGTGAACGGCGGGATGTAGCGGATGCGCGCGCCGCCGAGGTGCTCGAGCGTGAGCTTGCCGGGCACCAGGAGCAGCGTGCGCACCGTGCGAACCAGCCGCCGCATCTGGTCGCGCCAGCTCGCCCAGCCGGTTTCCGGCGGCTGCGAGTCCTGGCCGCAAGCGTGGCAGTAGCGTCCTTCCAGTGCCGTCGAGCAGTTGCTACATCCCGCCGCGCTCACTCCCCGCGCTCCCGCCGGCGCCATGCGTCGAGCGACGCGATCGCCTGCTTGCGGACGAGCGGCGAAAGGAGCGGCGTCATGCCGAGCACATGGCCGGACAACCCGAGCGCCTGCTGCGCCCACTTCCTGAGGCTGAAGCGGTCGACGTGCTCGACGATCAGCCCGTGGCGGAAGTCGAACGACGCGTCGATCTCGTTGATGACGTTCCGCCGCGTCGGACCGTACGCGTAGCGGGCCGTCCAGTGCGCGCTGCCGTGCCGGTCGTCGGCGTGGACGTTGATCGCCGTGACGCTGAGGTCGGTCGCGCGCCCGCACAGCATCCGCCACATGGCGCCGACCGCAGCACGGTCGAGCGTGCCGAACGCCGGATCGGTGAACGTCGCGTCGGGCGCATAGCAAGCGACCATCGCCACGGCGTCGCGCCGGTCGAGCGCCTGGTAGAAGCCTTCGATCAGCTGGCGGTGCGCGGAGGCGCTCATCGCGGCCGGCGGGCGTCCTCGCCGTCGTTCAGCTGGTGCGTCAGCGCGTTCGACAGGAGCTTCGCGGTCAGGTCGACGATCGGGATCACGCGCTCGTAGGCCATGCGCGTCGGTCCGATGACGCCCAGCGTGCCGATCACCTCGCCGTCGACCTCGTAGCGCGCGGTGACGACGCTCATCTCGTCGAGCGGCGCGAGACCCGACTCGCCGCCGATGTAGATCTGCACGCCCTCGGCGCGCTGCGACTGGTCGAGCAGGTGCAGCAGGGACGTCTTGTGCTCGAACAGGTCGAACAGCCGACGCACGCGGTCGAGGCTCGACCCGACGCCCTCGGTCGCGAGCAGGTTGCGCTCGCCGGCGAGCACGACCGAGTCGCCGCCGGCGAGCGCGCCCTCGCCGGCGTCGACCGCCGCGGACATCAGCGAGGCGATGTCGCCGGACAGCTTGCGCAGCTCGGCGGCGAGCCCGGCGCGGATCGCCGGGATCGACTGGCCGGCGAAGTGCTGGTTGAAG
>DATBSV010000080.1:0-6811 GCA_036559685.1 Casimicrobiaceae bacterium | reverse complement strand
TGCCGATGCTCAAGCTGCTCGAGTGGCTGCCGTGGACGCGCGACGCGGCGCGGCGACTCGGCTTCGTGACGCTCGGCCAGATGGTGACCGCGCTCGTCCACGCGGTCGAGCATCCGCCCGTGCGGGCGGAGCGAAGCATCGTCGACGTGCCGGCGATCCGCGCGGCGCGCGTCGACTAGCCGGCCGTCGCGCTTGCCGGCTCGCGGCTCGCCCGCTTTCGCTCGTGCTCCTTGAGGAAGCGCTTGCGGATACGGATCGACTTCGGCGTCACCTCGGCGAGCTCGTCGTCGGCGATGAACTCGACCGCGTACTCGAGCGTTAGCTTGATCGGCGGCGTCAGCAGGATCGCGTCGTCCTTGCCCGAGGCTCGCACGTTCGTGAGCTGCTTGCCCTTGATCGGGTTGACGACGAGGTCGTTGTCGCGCGAGTGGATGCCGATCACCATGCCTTCGTAAAGCGCCTCGCCCGGCGAAACGAACATGCGACCGCGCTCCTGCAGCTTCCACAGCGCGTAGGCGACCGCGGCGCCGTCGTCCTGCGACACCAGCACGCCGTTGCGGCGCTCGGGGATGTCGCCCTTGACCGGCGCATAGCTGTCGAACACGTGGCTCATGAGGCCGGTGCCGCGCGTCAGGTTCATGAACTCGCCCTGGAAGCCGATCAGGCCGCGCGCCGGGATCCGATAGTCGAGCCGCGTGCGCCCCAGCGCGTCGGACTCCATGTGGACGAGCTCGCCGCGGCGGCTGCCGAGCTCCTGCATGACGGCGCCCTGGTGCACATCCTCGACGTCGACGGTGAGTGACTCGTACGGCTCCTCGACGACGCCCGCAACCTCGCGCGTGACCACGCGCGGACGCGACACCGCGAGCTCGTAGCCCTCGCGACGCATGTTCTCGATCAGGATCGTGAGGTGCAGCTCGCCGCGCCCGAGCACGGCGAACACGTCGGTGTCCTCGGTGTCCTCGACGCGCAGCGCCATGTTGGTCAGGAGCTCCTTCTGGAGCCGGTCGCGGAGGTTGCGCGACGTCACGTACTTGCCCTCGCGTCCCGCGAGCGGCGACGTGTTGACCTGGAACGTCATCGCGAGTGTCGGCTCGTCGACCGCGATCGGCGGCAGCGCCTCGGGCATCTCGACGTCGGCCAGCGTCGTGCCGATCGTCAGGTCGTCGACGCCGGTCACCATCACGATGTCGCCCGCGTGCGCTTCGTCGACCGGGACGCGCTCGAGGCCCGCGAACGTGAACACCTGGCCGATCCTCGCCTTGACGGGAACGGCACCTTCGGCAAGCGGGCCATGCAGGACGGCGACTTCCGCCCCTGCCCGCAACGTGCCGCGGCGGATGCGCCCGATGCCGAGGCGTCCGATGTAGCTCGAATAGTCGAGCGCGGACACCTGGAATTGCAGCGGCGACGACGCGTCGCCGACGGGCGCGGGCACGTACGACAGGATCGTGTCGAACAGCGGCTTCATGTCGCCGCCGCTCGCCGGCGGCGCGCCGGTCTTGGCGACCTTGACGTCGAGCGTCGCCCAGCCGCCGAGCGCGGACGCGTAGACGACCGGGAAATCGAGCTGCTCGTCGGTCGCGCCGAGGCGGTCGAACAGCTCGAAGGTCTGGTTGACGACCCACTCGGCCCGCGCGCCGGGACGGTCGACCTTGTTGACGACGACGATCGGCCTCAAGCCCTGCCGCAGCGCCTTCAGCGTCACGAAGCGGGTCTGGGGCATCGGCCCCTCGACCGCGTCGACGAGCAGCAGGACGCCGTCGACCATGCCGAGCACGCGCTCGACCTCGCCGCCGAAGTCCGCGTGGCCGGGCGTGTCGACGATGTTGATGCGGGTGTCGCCGATCTGGATGGCGCAGTTCTTGGCGAGGATCGTGATGCCCCGCTCGCGCTCCAGGTCGTTGCTGTCCATCATCCGTTCGTCGACATGTTGATGGCGCGCGAAGGTCCCTGCCTGGACGAGCAGCTTGTCCACCAGCGTCGTCTTGCCGTGGTCGACGTGGGCGATGATCGCGATGTTGCGCAGGTCCATGGGGGTCCGAGGGGAAAAAAGCCTTCGATTATAACGGTTTAGGAGACCCGCTGGCAAATCCCCGCAGTGCGGTCGACGTGGAATGGAAAATGCTGTAAGCTGTCGAAGTCATTGTTTCCGGTCGCTTTTTCCAACGGTTTACGCCGCAGCCTGGACCGGAACTCGCACCCGCGAGTGGGCCGCGTTCCAGGAGATGCGCACGATGAGCAGTACCCCGAGCTTTGAAGAGCTCGGCTTGCGGCCGGAGCTCCTCCGCGCCGTGGCCGACTCCGGCTACACCCACCCTACCCCGATCCAGGCCCAGGCGATTCCCGTCATCCTCGACGGGCGCGACGTCATGGGCGGCGCGCAGACCGGCACCGGCAAGACCGCCGGATTCGCGCTCCCGATCCTTCAGAAGCTGCTTCCCCAGGCGAACACCAGCCCGTCGCCGGCCCGCCATCCCGTCCGCGCCTTGATCCTCGCGCCGACGCGCGAGCTCGCGATCCAGGTCGAGGAAGCGGTCAAGACCTACGGCAAGTACACGGGCATCCGCTCGACCTGCGTGTTCGGCGGCGTCGACATCAAGCAACAGCTGCCGATCGTGCGCGCCGGCGTCGAGATCCTCGTCGCCACGCCGGGCAGGCTGCTCGACCACATCGAGCAGAAGAGCATCAACCTCGGGCAGGTCGAGATCTTCGTGCTCGACGAAGCCGACCGCATGCTCGACATGGGCTTCATCCCGGACATCAAGCGCATCATGGCGCTGCTGCCGGCGACCGCGAAGCGACAGAACCTCCTGTTCTCCGCGACGTTCTCGATGGAGATCAAGAAGCTCGCCGACCAGCTGCTGAACGCACCGCAGTTGATCGAGGTCGCGCGCCGCAACACCGCCGCCGAGACCGTGACGCAGAGCGCGTTCAGGGTCCCTCAGGAAGGCAAGCGCGCGCTGCTCGAGCACATCGTGCGCTCGCGCGGCCTGAAGCAGGTGCTGTGCTTCGTGCGCACCAAGCACGGCGCATCGCGCCTCGCGCGCCAGCTCGAGAAGGACGGCATCGTCACGTCGGCCATCCACGGCGACAAGACGCAGATCGCGCGCCTCGAGGCGCTCGCGAAGTTCAAGGACGCCGAGCTCGAAATCCTGGTCGCGACCGACGTCGCCGCGCGCGGTCTCGACATCGACGACCTGCCGCTGGTCGTCAACTACGAGCTGCCGCACGTGCCCGAGGACTACATTCACCGGATCGGCCGCACGGGACGCGCCGGCGCGATCGGCGAGGCGATATCGCTCGTCGATCCGGCCGAGATGAAATACCTGCACGAGATCGAGCGCCTGCTCAAGACGACGATCCCGATCTCGACGCCCGAGGGCATCGACCTTTCGCCGTCGCGGGATCGTGGCGACAAGCCCGCGCGCGGCGAAAAAGCCGCGCGTGGCGAGCGTCCGCGTCCGGCCGCGGAGCCGAGGCGCGAGCGCGCCGAGCGCGCGCCGCGTCCGCCGCGCGAGTCGCGTCCGCCGCGCGAGTCGCGTGAGTCGCGCGAATCCGACCGCGAAGCCGCCTACGCGCGGAATCCCGATCAGCCGGCGAGCACGCCGGCGACGCATTCCTCGCATTCGCACTCGCCCCACGCCTCGGCGCCTGCGCGCCGCGGCTTCGGCGCGAACCGCCCGGTGCCCGCGCTGCTGATGAAGCGCCCGGCAGCTCCGGCGCCGGCCGAAACGGTGCCGGTGCCGGTGCCGGTGCCGGCTGCCGAAACCGAGAAGGCTTAAAGGACGCAGGCGAACGGCCGCGAGCATGTCCGCGGCCGTCGTCGCGCTGTGTCGCGCGGGCTTCGAGCCCGAGGTGACAGGCGATCTCGCGCGCATCGCGCACGCGGCGTCCGTGGAAGCCGACATCGTGCCCGGACGCGGCGGCGGATTCGTCGTCGCGTCTGCGCCGCGTCTCAACCTTGACGCCTGGCGTCGCGCGTCGCTCGCGCACCCGCCGGTCTTCGTCCGCTCCCAGTTCGCCGGCAGCGGCCCTCACGCGATCGCCTCGCGCGACGTCGCCCGGCCGGACCGCATCGCTCCGCTGGTCGAGGCGTTCGCGTCGCTCGACGGCGCGCCGTTTCGCGCCCCGTGGATCGAGTACGCCGACACCAACGAAGGCAAGTCGCTCTCGACCCTCACCCGCGCGCTCGACGCGCGTCTCGCCGGCGCATTGCGCGAGCGCGGGCTCGTCGCCGACGACGCGCGGCTGCAGGCGCATGCGTTCCTCGTCGACGGCACGACGGCCTACGCCGGCGCGAGCGACGTCGCGACCGGCGCCCGCTGGCCGCTCGGCATTCCCAGATTGCGTCTCCCGCGCGACGCGCCCTCGCGCTCGACGCTCAAGCTCGCCGAGGCGATCGTGGTGTTCCTGGGCGATCGCGAGCGCGACCTCATGCACGAAGGCCAGTCGGCGGTCGACCTGGGCGCGGCTCCCGGCGGGTGGACGTGGCAGCTCGTCTCGCGCGGGTTGCACGTGACGGCCGTCGACAACGGTGCGCTCGCCCCGGCGCTCGCGCGCGATCCCAACGTCGAGCACGTGCGCGCCGACGGCCTCGCGTGGCGGCCGCGCCGCCCGGTCGACTGGCTGGTGTGCGACATCGTCGAGAAGCCGTCGCGCACCGCGGCGCTGGTCGCGGAATGGATCGCAACCGGAAACGCCGCGAGCGCGATCTTCAACCTCAAGCTGCCGATGAAGTCGCGCCGCGACGAGGTGGCGCGCTGCGATGCGGCGATCCGCGAGCGGCTCGCCGCGGAGGGCGTCGACGCGACGCTCGCGTTCCGGCAGCTCTACCACGACCGCGAGGAAGTGACCGGCTACGTCGCGCGCCGCGAGCGCGCTCACTCGTCCGGCAGGATGCCCAGGCGCCGGTAGATCGGCCGCATGTCGACGGCAAGCTTCGGCAGCAGGCGCAGGAACAGCACGCCGCCGAACGCACACACGACGCCGTTGATCAGGAACGCGTTCTGCACGCCGATCGCTCCGGCCACCGCGCCCGCGGTGATGTGGCCGAGCGGCGCGACGCCGAGGAACGCGAGCGTGTAGAACCCGGCGACGCGGCCGCGCAGCTTGTCGTCGACGATCGTCTGCAGGATCGAGTTCGACGACGCGGCGGCCAGCGTGACGCCGCCGCCGATCGGGATCATCAGCGCGAGCGCGAGTGGGAACAGCGACAGGTACGAGAATATCGCGAGCGCGGCGCCGCTCGCGAGCGCGGCGCCGGCGATCACGCGCCCGAGACCGCGGACGGAATCCCGTCCGGCGAGCCAAAGCATCGCGATCAGCGCACCGGCGCCGGCGCCCGACAGCAGGAAGCCGAGCGTCTGCGGTCCGCCGGCGAAATGCACCTGCGCGTAGATCGGCATCAGCGAGCTGTACGGCACGATCGTGAACGCCATCAGCGCGACCAGCGCGAGCAGCGCGCGCGCCGGCGCGAATCCGAACGCCCAGCGGGCGCCCTCGACGAAGCTCGGCCACCACCCGGTTTCGGAGGGCGGCGGCGCGTGCGCGGGCCAGCGGATGCGCGTGAGCGCGAAGAGGACGAACAGGAACGACACGGCATTGATGCCGAAGCATACGGCTTCGCTCGTCACGGCGAGGATCAACCCGGCGACGGCCGGGCCGATGACGCGCGCGCCGTTCACCATCATCGAGTTCAGCGCGATCGCGTTGGCCAGGTCCGCGCGGTCCTCGACGAACAGCACGTACGACGACTGGCGCAGCACGACGTCGAAGGTCTGCGCGACCGAGAGGAACAGCGCGAGCGCGACGAGATGCCACACCTGCACGATCCCGAGCGCCGTGATCGCGGTGAGCGTGAGCGCCTGCAGCATCAGGAGAGACTGCGTGACAAGGAGCCCCGTCCGGCGGTCGATGCGGTCGACGAGCACGCCGGCCATGGGACCCAGCGCGAGCATGCCGACGTTGGCGCAGAACGCCACGACGCCGAGCAGCACGGCCGACTCGGTGAGACGCCAGGTGAGCCAGCTCATCGCCACCTGCTGCGCCCAGGTGCCGATCAGCGACAGGCCCTGGCCCGCGACGAACAACCGGTAGTTTCGGTGCCGCAGCGCACGGAAAGTCTTGCGAATCCTCGCGGCCAGGTTCTCGATCACGTCTGGTCGTGACCGATCCACTTCGCGACCGTCGGCGCGCGGTACACGTCGAAGCGGTCGAGGAGCCGGTCTGGATCGTCCTCGACGATCAGCATCGCGCGGTGCTCGGGCTTCAGGAACTGCGCCTCGCTCGCCCCGTCGAGGAACGCGACCAGCCGGTCATAGAAGCCGACCGCGTTGAGCAACCCGCAAGGCTTGGTATGCCAGCCGAGTTGCGCCCAGGTCCAGATCTCGAACAGCTCCTCGTACGTGCCGAGGCCCCCGGGCAGCGCGACGAACCCGTCGGCGAGTTCCGCCATGCGCGCCTTGCGCTCGTGCATCGACGCGGTGACGACGAGCTCGGTCAGGCCCGTGTGCGCGAGCTCCTTGCGCATCAGCGCATCGGGGATCACCCCGGTCACCTCGCCGCCGGCCTCGAGCGCGGCGTCGGCGACGACGCCCATCAGGCCGACGCGGCCGCCGCCGGTGACGAGGCCGATGCCGCGGTGGGCCAGCGCTCGTCCCATCGCCTTCGCGGCCGACGCGTACGCGGGATCGCGGCCGCGGTTCGCGCCGCAATACACGCAGACGCGGCGCAGGGTCACGCTAGGTCGCGAGGCGGCGCAGCTGCTCGTCGAGCTTGCTGAGCTTCGCTTCAGATGCGGCGAGGCGCG
>DATBSV010000079.1:0-7558 GCA_036559685.1 Casimicrobiaceae bacterium | reverse complement strand
GACAGCAGGCGCGGGTCGACTCGCGCGGTCCTCGACCGGAGCCGAGCGCGGTTGCTTGAGGCCGAGCATCGCGAGCGCCGAGTCGACGCGGTCGCGGAAGCGATCGCGCTTCTCGGGCTTCGGCGGCTCGGTCTTCGCGATCTCGGGCTTCGCGAGCTCGGGCGCGCGAATGATCGTCCGCGGGGCGGGTTCCGCCTTCGCGACGACGATCGGCTCGGGCTCGACCACGGGCGCGGGCACGGGTGGCGGCGACGGCGGCACCTCCGTGGCGACGACCGGCGCGGGCATCACATGCGGCGCGGACGGTGCGGAGGGAGCGACACGCGTCGCCTGCGCCGCAAGTCGCGCGGTCGCACGCTGCGCGGCGGACGGGTCGTAGGGCGCGCTCGGTGCGCGCATTGCAGCGGGGCTCTGCAACAGTGCGAGAGAGCGCTCGTTCGCCGGCTGCGGCGGAGGCGTCGGCGCAGCGCGCGGACGCTGACGCTCGGGTGGCAATGGCGGCGCGCTCGCGGCCATCGGCGGCGGCGATGAAGGACGCTGCACGATGCGCGGCTCGGTCGCTTGCACCGGCGCGGATACCGGCGCGGGAGCCGGAGCGGCCGCTGGCGTCACCACCGGCTCGGTCCGCACGGCGACTTGCTCGACGCGCGGCGGCTCGACGCGGGGGCCGTCGACATCACCGACGAAAGCGAGTGCGGACAGCCCGGCAAGCGACGCCGCGACAGCGACTCCGCGTGCGACGCGACGTCGTGGTGCGGGTGGCGGAGGCATCCACGCCACCGGCGTCGCGACCGACACCATCGCGCGCGGATTGCGGAACACGGTCGGAAATTCGCGCGGTGGGGCGACGACAGTCGTGCGAATGTCGGTGAGGGATGTCCGGCCCACCGGCGCGGCTATGCGCGTCATCGGCGTCGCCCAGTCGTCCTCGTCGACGCGGATCGAATCGTGGACGAGCGTCCAGCCCGCGGCGATCGAGCGTGCGAGCGTCGCGTCGTGCGCATGGACCGCCGACAGCGCGAGCAGGTCGCGATGCGGCCGCCGCGTCGCGTCGTCGCGGTCGTGCGCGTCCCGCAACGCGTAGATGAACGCGCGCGCGTCGTCGCGTTGCGCGATCGTCCACGCGGCCGGCTCGTCGGGCAGGTAGCGGCGCAGCATCGCCGCGAGGCTGTACAGGTCGCAGCGCCAGTCGAGCTCCTGCGTCGGCACGAGGTCGCCGTCGCGGCCCGCCTCGAGCGCGCGCAGCAGGCGCGGCGACTGGTAGTCGTAGTCCTTCTGCCAACCCAGGGGAAGCGACGTGGCGAGGCGCTCGCGCGACACGAGCGAGAACGCGAAGTCGATCAGCGCGAGGTGCGGGAAGTCGACGGTCAGGCGCGCGTCGGCGTCCGCGGGATCGAACGACGCGGGCCCGTACGGAATGCACAGGTTGTCGGCCTTGACGTCGAGGTGCACGAGCTCGAGCGCGTGGATCTCGTCGAGCGCCGCGAGGCAGTGGTGCGCGAGCGCCCACCAGTGCGCGGCGTCCTCGAACACGTGCCGCAGCGTCGCGCCGTCCCGCGCTACCGGCACGAGCGTCGCCCACTGGTCGACCGAGATGCCGGCGTCGTAGGTCTGCAGCTCGCTCAACGCCCCTTCGGCGCCGCCGTGGTAGCGGGCGACCGCGGGCACGCAGCGCACGCCGTGTCCGATCAGGCGCGCGAGGATGCGCCATTCGCGGTCGGTCCAGCGCCGGAAGTCCGCGCTGCCGGTCGCGAGGAAGCGCTTGGTGTAGCGGCCCCGCTCGCCGGGGGCGGCCGCCTCGCGAAACACCTCGACGTGGTCGCCGGTCGCCATCTTCTGGCGGCCACGGCCGAAGACGGCGTCCGACGGGCCGCCCCGAGGACGCCTCGCCCCCTCGGGGGGAGGCGGCCGGAGGCCGCTTCGGGGGGATGTCATCCCGCGCTCGAATTCGGCGTTCATCACGGTCCTCCCGACCACCACAACACCGCGCCCACGGCGATCGCCGCGAGCACCGCTCCCGCGATGCGCCGAGCGGATCGCGCGAGGTCGCGTTTAGCGCGCTCGACGACGAGCACGGTCGCGTCGTCGCGACTCCCATGCCGGTGTGCGAGATCGACCACGGCGTGGCACCGCGGCGCGAGCGGTCCGTCGCCGCGCAGCGCGAGCGCGAGTTCGCGCTCGTCGACGTGCTTGTGCACGCCGTCGCTCGCCAGCACGATCCGTTCCCCGGGCTCGAGCGCGACGCAGCGCACGTTCGGCAGGTCGACCGCGCCGTTGCCGACCATGCGCGCCGGATCGTCGGGCGAGCCGCCGGGCGGCGGCGCCTCGGCGAGGTTCCGGTAGGTGTCGTCGACGGTGAGCAGCTCGGCCGGCTCGTCACCGGCGCGCACGCGCCACGCGCGGCAGTCGCCGACCCAGGCCACGAGCCAGTGCGCGAGCGAGCGGTCGATCGCCTTGGCGAGCACCACGGTCGATGCGCCGGTCGCCTCGCCGCGCGTCGCGATGCTGCGTGCGATGGCACGGTCGGCCATCAGCAGCGCATGCCGGATGCTCGCCGCGTCCGCGACGGCGCCGTCGAGCGCGGAATGCAGGCGCACGACCAGCTCGCGACTCGCGCGCGCCGCCTCGGCGCCGCCGCCGACGCCGTCGGCGACGACCACCAGCGTCGCCGCGCGGTCGACCTCGGTGTGCGCGTCCTCGTTGACGCGCCGATCGGCGCCGCGCGCGCTCGCGACCGCGACACGCAGCTTCGCCCAGGGCGTCCGGCATTCGGCCTCGCGCGCGCTAGTCGTCTCGGGCAACAACGCGCGCACGGCCGGCGCGGCGGCTCTCCGCCCCGGGGCGCCCCAGGTCGCATCGCGCGGCGTCATCGCGCTCACGCGCCCGCCGCGAGCGACAGGGTGCATGCGGGCGCGTCGCCGTCCGCGCGCCCGATCAGCATCGTCTCGCCCGGCTTCCACACGAAACGCGCACCCAGCGGGTGCTCGACGCCGCCGACGCTGACGCCGTTGTCACCGAGCACGGCGACCGTCGCGCCCTGCTCGTCGACGCCGACGATCTCGACGTGACGGCCCGAGACGTCGGCATGCGCGCCGTCGACGACGAGGGCCTGCGTGCGCGAGCGACCGATGCCGAACGGCAACGCTTCCGCCGCGATGTCGAAATCGCGCGCTCCTGAAGCCATGCTCGCCGTAAGCACGAACGGCGGCGGTACGCGGCGCGTCGGTGCGAGTGGCGTCGACGGCGCGTGGACCGCCTCGGTGCGAGGCACCGTCGTGCGCGCCACCTTGGCGGTGTCGAAACGCAGGCGCGGATAGTCGCGTGCGTCGCCGCGCGCGTGCGCGGACAGGACGATGACCGAACCCGGTCCGAGCGCGAGCGGGACCGCGCGGTCCGTGGCTCCGCTGCGCATCGTGCTGCGCCCGTTCTCGACGCGGATGCCGTTGGTGGAGCCTGCGTCGGCGACCCGCCAGCCGTCGTGGTCGAGCCATAGCTCGCAGTGGCGCCGGCTCGCATACGTGCCGTCGACGACGACGTCGGCGCCCGCGTCCTTGCCGACGATATAGCGCCGGCCCGGCGTGACCTGCGCGAGATCGACGCGGCGTCGTCCCGTCGCGTCGTCGATCTCGAGCGTCGCGGACGGGGTCGAGAGCGGCGTCGGCACCCGTGTCGTCGCGGCGTCGCCGTGCACCCAGCGTCCGACCAGCGCGACCTCGAACGGCCGCGCCTGCGCCTCGGGCGCGCCGCTCTTGAGCTCCGCGATCAGCGCCGCGTACGGCTCTTCCGCTTCACGCGCCTTGGCACCCTGCTCGACGTTCAGGCCGGCGAACTGCGCGAGGTCGATGGCGCTCGCGTTGCGCAGGCCCGCGATGACGTCGCGCGCGAGGAAGCGCTTGATCTGCTCGGGCGTGAACTCGGCCATGAAGCGCCGCAGCAGCGTCGCGTGCATGTCGTCGCCCTCGACCCCCACCTCGATCGACGACAGCACGTAGCGGTCGCGCTCGGCGATCGCGAGGTGCAGCCGCAGCTGCCGCTCGACGAACTGCTCGAGCTCGTCGCGTATCGCCGAGATCAGCGGCGCGTAGGGACCGAGGTGCGCGTGCGCGCTACGCCGTTCGGCGTCGTTCGCCGACGACGCGGCGGAGTCGAGCGCCGCCACGGGATCGCCTTGCAGCGACGGCGCGACGCGCCGGCCGTCCTGTCCCGGCCCGTGGACCTTTCCCAGCAACCAACCTTTCATCGACATGTTCTAGCTCCGGTAGGCAACGATGAGCGTGGCAAGCGGTCCTTCTTCGCGGACGTGGCGCACGCGCGGCGCCCGCAGCAATCCATAACGATCGGCGAGGCGCGCGACGAACTCGGTCCATGCCGGCTGCAGCCGGTCGCCGGCGCGGACGCGGCGATCGAGCGCGGGCAGCGAGAGCTCGACCATCACGGCGATCGACGCGACATCACCGACCTGCACGATCGCGCGGCGCAGCGCGTCCTCGACGTCGGCGAGGCATTGCGCGAGCGGGCCGTCGAACGCCCACACGAGCGGTCCGCCGATCGGCACGTTCGCGCGCGCGGGCTTCACTTGAGCTCCCATCCGATCACGCCCGCATGACGCCCGGCGATCTGCATCGCGATCTCGGCGGCCGGGTTCGGGCCATGGTCGCCGGCGCCGTGGATGCGGCCGGTGTCGGCGAGCCAGTTGCGTTCGGCGAGCACGCCGATCGCCTTGTTCCAGCGCGGGTTCGCGGGATCGGTCCGGTACGCCGCGACGTACCACTTGTACGGGCGCAGCGGGCCGCACGCGGCGCGCTCGGCCTTGGTCTTCGCGACGCCCGGTGCGCACAGGCGCGCGAGCTCGTCGAGCGAGCGGTCGTCGTTCGGGAACGTCGGCGTGCCGGTCTTGCCCGCGATCCAGTCCATGCGCGCGCAGAGCTCCGTCGCGAACACCTGGTCGCACGCACGGCGCGACGTGCCCGCGCGGTGGCCGAACGTCAGGCCGCCCAGGATCACTTCGGCCGCGTCGCGCGCGATGCCGTGGCGCTCGGGCGCGACGTCGCTCGCGGCGAGCACCACGTCGCGCGTGCCGCGCACCGACTCGACCAGATGCGGCGGATGCGCCTCGGCCTTGCCGTTGGCCGCGGTGGCGAGACGCGCCATCATGCCCGCGCCGCCGAGCGCGCTCGCGCGCGCATGGCCCTGTCCCCAGCCCTCGGCGACGATGTCGACGATCCTGCCGCCGCCGCACTTCTCCCAGTCGTCGCGGTTCGGGCGCTTGCCGTCGGGGCCGGCGGCGCATCGCTTGATCTTCGCGACGTCGAGCGCGAGCTCGGGCGTCAGGCGGAACGTGGCGGACGAAGCGCCCGCGGGCTCGGTCAGCAGGCGACCGTAGGGAACCTCGAGCGCTAGAGCGCGCGTTCCGCCGTCGGCGCGCGCCTCGGTGCCCGCGCCGAGCAACAGGTCGCGACGCCCGCACGACTCGCTCGCGCCCGCGCAGCCGTCGTTCCAGCCGAATGCGCCCGCCGCCGCCTGGATCGCCCATGGACGCGCGCACGGCGCGAAGTCGCGCTCGCCGCAGAACATGCGATCGAGGAAGCGCGCGGAATCCGAGCGCGCCAGCTGCCCGCGCAGGCTCGCCACGGACGGCACGGCGTCTGGCGCGCGCGCGGCGTCGGCCTGCTCGGCCGCGAGCCAGCGAGGACCCGCGACGCGATCGGACAAGAACGCGGCGGCCATGATCGGCTTGATCGTCGACGCCGGCATCGCGTCGTGGAACACCGCCGGGTTCAGCAGCGCATCGGGTCGGTAGCGGATCGGGTACGGGAGTCGACGGTCGCACGACGACGCGCGCCCCGGCCCGTCGTGCTCCTGGCGCGTGCACGGCGACAGCGCGCCGGCGAGCGCTTCGATGCGGCCGGTCTCGACGTCGACGATCGCGATCGCCGCCATGCGCACCATCGCGCGCTCGAGCAGCGCGCGTCCGAGCCGCGCGTCGGCGTCGTCCTTGCGCACGATCCCCATCGCGCGACAAACATCGTCGCGCCCGGTGTAGCACGCGGCCGTGCGCTGCGCGAGCGCCTGCACGTCGGGATCGATCGTCAGCTCGATCGCATAGCCGACGTCGACCTCGCCGCCGGCGAGCGCGACGCGGCTGGGGTGCGCGCGCGACGTCGCGCGGTAGAGCGCGCCGACGGGCCGGTGCAGCGGCTCGAGCGGCGCGAGCATCGCGGCGAGCGACGGCGGGACGCGCCAGCGCGCATCGCCGGGTGCGAGGTCGGCCGTCGGCTCGCCCGCGAGCGGCGCGGCGGGGGCGCACAGCGACTCGTCGAGCCCGCGGGCGCCGGCCACGAAGTACCGCGACGATGCGTCGTTCGCGTGCAGGTAGACGCACCCCGGCAATCCGGCCCAGGGATTGGCGCGCGCCACCTGGCGCGGCGAGACCTCGACGACCTGGTCGGCGCGCCAGCGCGCGAGCGTGCGCTCGGTCTCGGTGCCGCGCCACGCGAGCGCGTCGAGCATGCGTGCGTCCGAGCGCGCGAGCGAGCGGACGGCGAGCGCGATGTCCTCGCAGCGCACCTGGAACGTCCGGCCGTCGGGCGTCTCGACCGGCGTCCGGAGCGCGACATCGACGGCGCTCGTCCAGCGTGCGGCGTCCAGACCCACCGGGAACGCGACGCGGCGGTTCTCGGCGCTGCCGAAGCGCACGAGCGCGCGGTCGATCGAGGCGAGCTCGCGTGCGATGCGATCGCCGCTCCATGCGTTGCGGCATTGCGGCAAGCGGGCGAGGATCTCGTCGGTCGAGGGTAGCGGGACATCGACACGGTTGCGACGCACGATCGCATGCTCGAAGGTCTTGAGCGCCGCGACGTGGCGCACGCTCACGTGACGCTCGTCGCCGCGCGCGCCATCGTCGGCCGCGCGGGGAATCGCGACGGCGAGCAGCACGGCGAGCAGGACCGGCACGACGGCGGCGCTCGCGGCGATCGCGAGCTCGAGGAGGCTGAGCCGGCGGCGCGCGCTCATGCCGTCCCCCGCCGTTCCGTGACGCTGGCGGCGAGCGCGAGCATCGCGGCGTTCACGACCAGGGATGTCATCCCGAAGCTCACGAACGGAAACGTGACGCCCGTGAGCGGGATGACCGCGAGGTTGCCGGCGACCGTCACCGCGAGCTGGCAAAGCGTCAGCACGACCCACGTGACGGCGATCCAGCCGAGCAGCGCCTGCTCGTCGTTGCGCAGCCGCGCACCGACGCGCACCAGGCGCGGCTCCCCGCGCGTCGCGCGCCCATGCGCCCGCACGACGGCATGGAGCCACAGCGTCACGCCGAGCGTGCAGAGCCACGCGACGGTCCAGCCGAAGACGCCGACGAGCGCGGTGAACGTGTAGTCGCTCTGGATCTGCGCCGGCACGCCCGCGCAGCGCCCGCTCACGCCGAAGCCGCACCAGGGCACCGCGCCCGGACCGAAGCCCGCAGGGGGCGTCGCGCGCTGGAACCAGGTGACGAGCGCGAGCTGGTCGTTCGCCGACGCGAGCGGCGACGCGACGTTCTCGAGCCGCGCCGCGGTGA
>DATBSV010000078.1:0-5684 GCA_036559685.1 Casimicrobiaceae bacterium | reverse complement strand
GGCGGCGCGTACGCGCGCGCGGGCACGTCGGCGCCGATCGGCGCATACCCCATCGGCGACATGCCGTACGCCATGGCTCCGGGCTTGACGCCGGTGTCGTCGATGAAGCGGCCGAAGGCGTGGATCTCGGGCCGCGGCTCGATCGGCGCGACCGCGCGCCGGCCGAACAGGCCGACGCGGTCGAACCGCGACGTCTCGAGGAACACGCGCGACCCGCCTTCGACGATCGTCGAGGTGACGGCCGGTACGCCGTGCGAGCGCAGCGTCTCGAGCGCGAGGTGCTCGCCGACCAGGAGATCGCACCAGCGGCGCGCGGCGGGCGAGTATTCCGAGGGCGAGAACTTGACGAGAACGTGCTGCGTCCCCGCATCGGCCGCGATGACCGCTCCGAACTTCGGCTGCTCGCCCGACACGGTCGGCCCCGGCACCACGCCGCGGATCGCATCCGCGGCGAGCGCGACGTAGCGTTGCGGCCGCGCGTCGCGTTCGACGACGTCGACGTCCCCCGCACGCCATGCGTAGTAGCGTCGCGCCGATTCGTCGCCGACGACGAGATCGCCCGGCAGGTCCTCGCCCGCGCTCGCGAGGGCGAGCAATGTCTCGTCGTCGCTCCACTCGCGCGGATCGCCGGCAAGTCCCAGCCCGGCCACGCGCTGCGCGAACGCCGAGCCCAGGAAGCCGGTCGGGCGGAGCTCGTCGATGAAGCCAGGGAGTCCTTCGAACGCACCGGCGCGCTCGCCGTCGACGACCAGGCCGGCGGGCTCGATCGGGCGCAACGACGCGATGCGCTCGAGACGGCCTCCCTCGTCCACCCGGAACAGGGGCACTTGGCGACCCAGGCCCTGAACGTCGCGCGAGGCGGCATACCGGCGCGCCCGGGCGCTGCCGACGGCCACGACCCGGTCGCCCGCACGTGCGACCAGTCGGGAGAACGTCGGTTGAGAGCCCAGGCCCAATGCCTGGATCAGCGACGCCGCGCCCGCCAGCGGCGAGCGGCGAAGCTCGGCGACCAGGGTGTCCGGATCGGGCATCGAGGGCCTGAATCGATCGATGAATCGATTCTACGCCCTTGGGGCGCGGTTCGCCCGGGGTTTTTCCACCGATCGAATAGATCGGTGAATGAATACTTCCGACTACTCGTCCGCCGACGAAAGCCGGACGATGTACCCGCCCGACTTCTCGTCCCGCTCGAGCTGGAGCGCGCCGGCGTCGCGGGCCGCCTCCAGCATCTGGTTGAACGAGCGGAAGGCGTAGTAGCTCTCGTTGAAGCCGGGCCGAACGCGCTTGAGCGCCTGCTTGACCATCGAGCCCCACACCTTGTCGTCGCCGTCGCGCTCGGCGGCGAGCGCCTCGACGGTCGACACGATCAGCTCGATCGCCTCGGCGCGTCGCTCGTCCTCGCTCTTGGTCCGCGGAGCGGCGTCCGCCGCCGGCGTCTCGGGCGCCGCATCCTTGGCCGCGGCCTTCGGCGCCGGCTTCCTGTCGCCGCGCGGTTTCGCGGCCGTCTTCTTCGCGGCGCGCTTGCGATCGGCGCGCACGAGGTCGTCGTAGTAGATGAACTCGTCGCAGTTCGCGATCAGGAGGTCGGACGTCGAGTTCTTGACGCCGACGCCGATCACCGTCTTCGCGTTCTCGCGCAGCTTCGAGACCAGCGGCGAGAAGTCGGAGTCGCCGCTGATGATGACGAACGTGTCGACGTGCTCCTTGGTGTAGCAGAGGTCGAGCGCGTCGACCACCATCCGGATGTCGGCCGAGTTCTTGCCCGACTGGCGCACGTGCGGGATCTCGATCAGCTCGAAGCTCGCCTCGTGCATCGGCGCCTTGAACGCCTTGTAGCGGTCCCAGTCGCAGTACGCCTTCTTCACGACGATCGAGCCCTTGAGCAGCAGGCGCTCGAGCACCTTCTGGATGTCGAACTTCTCGTAGTTCGCGTCGCGCACGCCGAGCGCGACGTTCTCGAAGTCGCAGAACAGCGCCATGTTGGTCGTGTCGTTCTCGCGGGGCATCTTCGCCTTCCGGATCATCTCCAGCGGAAGCGCCACGATAGCACTCCGCGGCGCGCACGCTACACTTGGCGCATGCATGCGATCGGCCGTCCGCTCAGCGCGCTGGAGGCGCGCATCGTCGGCGTGCTCGTCGAAAAGGAGCGCACGGTTCCCGATACCTATCCGCTCTCGCTCAACGCGCTCGTCGCGGGCTGCAACCAGAAGACCAGCCGCGCGCCGCTGATGGACGCGAGCGACGCCGACGTGCGGGCCGCGCTCGACGAGCTCCGCGCGCTGTCGCTCGTCGTCGAAAGCTCGGGCGGGCGCGTGATGCGCTACGCGCACAACCTGCCGCGCGTGATCGGCGTTCCGACCGAATCGGCGGCGCTCGTCGCGACGCTGATGCTGCGCGGCCCGCAGACGCCGGGCGAGCTCCGCATCAACGTCGAGCGGCTGCACCGCTTCGCCGACCTGGGCTCGCTCGAGGCCTATCTCGCCGAGCTCGCGGCGCGTCCCGCCGGCGCGCTCGTCGCCGAGCTGCCGCGCGCGCCGGGCGCGCGCGAGAACCGCTGGATGCACCTGTTGTGCGGCGAGCCGACATCGGCCGAGCGCACGGCGACGACGGCGGCCGAGGCGCCCCGCGAACACGATCGGCTCGCCGGGCTCGAGGCGCGGATCGCGCGCCTCGAAGCGCGCGTCGCGGCGCTCGACGGGCTTAAGACCGATCGGGGAGAATGACCGGACCGGCGCGAGGGCGCATCGGAGGCGACATGGGATTTCTGGATGGATTGCTGGGAAGGGTGCTCGGCGGCGCGATGCGGCCCGGCCAGCCGAATGACAACGCGTCGGGAACGGGGATGGAGATGGGCACCAGCAGCGGCAGCGGCGGCCAGGGAAACCTGATCGCGATCCTGCTGCAGGTGTTGCAGCAGCACGGCGGGCTCGGGGGCCTGCTGTCGCAGTTCCAGCGCGCGGGCTACGGCCAGCAGGCGGACTCGTGGGTGTCGACCGGGGGCAACCAGCCGATCGACGGCGACGTGCTCTCGCAGGTGCTCGGCGCGGGCACGCTCGATCGCATCGCCGGGCAGCTCGGCCTGCCGCGCCGCGAGGCCGCGGACCAGGTCGCGTCCGTGCTGCCCGACGTCGTCGACCGCATGACGCCTCAAGGCAGCGTGCCGGCGAACAGCGACGATCTGGTCGCGCGCGCGCTCGAGATCATGCAGCGGGGCGGCCGATGAGGTTGCGGAGCTGCGTTGCCGCGCTCGGGCTCGCAGCCGCGCTCGCCGTGCCGCACGCGCGCGCGACCAACGTCTCGACCGACGTGACGGACATCTGGTGGCCCGACGCTGAGCCGGGCTGGGGCATCCAGCTCATCCAGAACGCGGGCGTGATCTTCGCGACGATGTTCATGTTCGGCGCCGAGAACGAGCCGATCTTCGTCGTCGCTGTGCTCGACAAGCAGCCGGGCGTCGACGTCTGGACCGGCGGGGTGTACGGCGCCGAAGGCACGTGGTACGCGCTGCCGTGGGATCCGGCGGACCGCTTCGAAGCGCAGGTCGGAACCATGACGTTCACGCTGGCGAACGCCGCGTCCGGCACGCTCGCGTACACGATCGGCACGTTCAGCACCACGAAGACGATCAGCCGCCAGCCGCTCGTGCTCGAGAACAACACCGGCAACTACCGGATCACGCACACGTGGACGCCGACCGGGCCCGGCTGCACGGCGGCGGACGCGTACAGCCCGGCGGCGGGTCCGGTGAGCGGCGACCTGTCGATCGTGAACGTGAACCCCGAGATCGCGACGGTGTCGCTCACCTGGCAGCACGTGCCGCTCGACGTCTGCTCGATGACGGCGAGCTACGCGCAGGGCGGGCGGATCGGAACGTACGGTGGCGCGCTGACCTGCCCGACGAGCGGCAAGTCGGGCCAGCTCGTCTTCTACGAGGTCGCGAACGCGGTCGGCACGCTCACCGGCCGCTACGTGATGGAATGGAGCTACGGATGCACACGCAATGGTCGCTTCACCGCCATTTCGCCCAATCCATGAAGACGCTCGCGCGATTCCTCGCGGTCGCGGCATTCGCGCTGCATGCGGCGCACGCGCCGGCCACCAACGTCACGACCGACGTCACCGACGTATGGTGGCCGTCGGCCGAGGTCGGTTGGGGCATCCAGCTCATCCAGAACGCCGACGTGATCTTCGCGACGATGTTCGTCTACGGCACCGAGAACGGGCCGGTGTTCTACGTCGCGCTGCTCGAGAACCCGCCCGGCGGCGGAACCGGCACGTGGACCGGGATGCTGTACGTCTCGCACGGGTCGTACTTCGGCGCGCCCTGGAGCCCTGCGCTCGCGGGCGAGGTCCCCGTCGGCACGATGACGTTCGCGCTGACCGGCATCGGCACCGGCACGCTCGACTACACCGTCGGCGCCGTCGCCGTCGCGAAGGTGATCGAGCGCCAGGCGCTCAAGCTCGAGAACAACGACGGCAACTACCGGTTCACGCACACGTGGACGACGTCGGGCGCGGGCTGCGGCGCGAGCGACGCGTTCGTGCCTGCGACCGGCGCGGTGACGGGCGACATGGCGATCCTGCACGTCGATCCCGACACGGCCGCCATCTCGATCCAGTGGAAGCTCTCGCCGGTCGAGCTCTGCTCGATGAGCGCCTCGTACCTTCAGTTCGGCCGCCTGGGCCAGTACCAGGGCACGCTCAACTGCCCGGCGCGGTCCGGCACGCTGACGATGTTCGAGATCGCGAACCGCGTGAAGGGGCTGTCGGGACGCTACACGATGGACTGGAGCTACAACTGCCGTTACCAGGGTCGCTTCGGCGGCGTGTCGAACGCGCCCTGACCCTTGGAAGCTCCGTCGCTCGTCGTCGCGCTCGCGCTCGGCATCGTCGAAGGCCTGACCGAATTCCTGCCGGTCAGCTCGACCGGCCACCTGATCGTCGCGGGATCGCTGCTCGGCCACACCGGCGAGCGCGCCAAGGTGTTCGAGATCGCGATCCAGTCGGGCGCGATGCTCGCGGTGGTGTGGGAATACCGCGCGCGCTTCGGACATGCGATCGTGGGGCTGCGCAGCGACCCGCTCGCGCGCCGCTTCGCGCTGAACCTCGTCATCGCGTTCCTGCCCGCGGCGCTGCTCGGCCTCGCGTTCGGCTCGATGATCCAGCGCGCGCTGTTCGCGCCGGTGCCGGTCGCGATCGCGTTCGTCGCCGGCGCGCTCGTCATCCTGTGGGCCGAGCGGCGCCACAAGCGCATGCCCGCGAGCGTGCGCGTCGCCGACGTCGACGCGATGACGCCGCTCGACGCGCTCAAGGTCGGTTTCGCGCAGGCGTTCGCGTTGATCCCGGGCACGTCGCGCTCGGGCGCGACGATCATCGGCGGCATGCTGTTCGGGCTCTCGCGCCAGGCGGCCACCGAGTTCTCGTTCTTCCTCGCGGTGCCGACGCTCGTCGCCGCGGGCGCGTACTCGCTGTGGAAGAGCCGGGACCTGATGTCGTCGGCCGACCTGCCCGCGTTCGCGGTCGGCTTCGCGGCGGCGTTCGTGTCGGCGTTCCTGTGCATCCGCTGGCTGATCCGCTACGTGAGCCGGCACGACTTCGTGCCGTTCGCGTGGTACCGGATCGCGTTCGGACTGGTGATCCTCGTCACGGCCTGGACCGGATTGGTTCGCTGGTCGTGAGAGATC
>DATBSV010000077.1:0-11721 GCA_036559685.1 Casimicrobiaceae bacterium | reverse complement strand
TCGTTCGGACCGGCCGAGAAGTTCTCGCTGATGGTGCTCGCGTTCATGACCATCTCGGCCGTGCTCGGCCAGTCGGCGCTGCGCGGGTTCGCGAGCCTGTTCTTCGGTTTGTTCCTCGGCCTGATCGGCACCGATGCGATGTCGGGACAGGTGCGCTTCGCGCTGGGCATCCAGGAGCTCTACGACGGCATCGACGTCGTCGTCGTCGCGGTCGGTCTCTTCGCGATCGGCGAGACGCTGTACGTCGCGGGACACGAGCGTCGCGTCGTCGAAACGGTCGAGCGCATCAAGGGGTCGCTGTGGATGAGCGCGCAGGACTTCCGCCGCTCGATCGGGCCGTGGCTGCGCGGCACGGCGATCGGATTCCCGTTCGGCACGATGCCGGCAGGGGGCGCCGAGATCCCGACGTTCCTGTCGTACGCGACCGAGAAGAAGCTGCACAAGGGCCCCGACAAGTTCGGCGAAGGCGCGATCGAGGGCGTGGCCGGGCCCGAGGCCGCGAACAACGCGTCGGTCACCGCCGCGCTGATCCCGCTGCTCACGCTCGGGCTGCCGACATCCGCGACCGCCGCGATCATCCTCACCGGCTTCCAGCAGTACGGCATCCAGCCGGGCCCGCTGCTCTTCACCACGCAGGCGGACCTCGTCTGGGCGCTGATCGCGAGCCTCTACCTCGGCAACGTGATGCTGCTCGTGCTGAACCTCCCGATGGCCGGCGTGTGGGCGAGGCTGTTGTCGATCCCGCGGCCGATGCTCTACGCGGGCATCGTCGTGTTCGCGACGATCTCCGCGTACGGCATGCGCAACTCGTGGTTCGACCTCTGCCTGCTCCTGTTCTTCGGGCTGGTCGGCTACGTGATGAAACGCTGGGATATCCCGGTCGCCCCGTGCCTCGTCGGCATGATCCTTGGCCCCCGCGCCGACACCGAGCTCCGCCGCGCGCTGCAGATCAGCCAGAACGACTTCACCGTGTTCGTCACGCATCCGATCTCGGCCGCGCTGCTCGGTATCGCGCTGCTGCTCGTCGTCGTGCCGCCGCTGATGCGCTGGCGCGAGCGGCGCCGCGCGCGCGCCGCCCCGACGCTGTAGCGATGCCTCTGCCTGCGACCACGCGCGTCGCGCGCTGGGCGGCGACGCTCGTGATCGGCGCGCTCGCGGGCTACGCGTGCGCGTGGCTCCGCACGCCGATCCCGTGGATGATCGGCCCGCTGTTCTCGGTCGCGCTGCTGCGCGTCGCCGGTGCGCCGCTCGACGTGCCGCTGCCGGTGCGCTATGCCGGCCAGTGGGTCATCGGCACGTCGCTCGGCCTGTACTTCACGCCGCAGGTGATCCACGACGTCGCGGGGCTCTGGTACCTGCTCGTCGCCGGCGCGATCTTCGCGATCGCGCTCGGCTACGTGTCGGGGCTCGCGCTGGCGCGGATGGCGTCGCTCGACAAGACGACCGGCATCTTCGCGAGCGTGCCGGGCGGCGCGGCCGAGATGTCGATCCTCGGCGAGCGCTTCGGCGGCCGCGTCGACCGCATCGCGGCGGCGCAGAGCCTGCGCATCCTGATCGTCGTGGCGATCGTGCCGCCGGTGATCGCCGCGCTCGACGTGCACGGGAGCGACATCTACACGCCCGGCGCGACCGTCTTCGTGGCCGTCGGCTTCGCGATCCTGATGGCCGCGACGCTTGCCGGCGGCCTGGTGCTCCAGGCGCTGCGCGTCCCCAACGGTTTCGTGCTCGGCGCCCTCGCCGTCGCGATCCCGATGACCGCAATGGAAATCAACTTGTCCTCGCTGCCGACGCCGGTGTCGAACCTCGGCCAGCTCATGCTCGGCGCGGCGCTGGGCTCGCGCTTCCATCCCGAATTCCTGCGCGGCGCGCACCGTTTCGTCGGCGCGGTCTTCGTCACGGTGCTCCTGTCGATCGCGCTGTCCGCGCTGTTCGGCGTCGGGCTCGCATGGGCGAGCGGGCAGCACCCGGCGACGATGGTGCTCGGCAACGCGCCGGGCGGCATCGCGGAAATGTGCATCACCGCGAAGGTCCTGCAGCTCGGCGTCCCGATGGTGACGGCGTTCCACGTCACGCGGCTCTGCGTGCTCCTGCTCGGCACGCCGCTCGTGTTCGTGCGCGTGAGGCAGTATTACCGATCGTCCCGTGCGCGCGCCAAGGGGCCGCCGCGATGACCTGGAATCCGCAGCGCTACCTCGAATTCGCCGACTTGAGGCTGCGTCCCGCCGTCGACCTGTTGGCGCGCGTGCCGGCGAGCGCGCCGCGCGCGGTCGCCGACCTGGGTTGCGGCGCCGGCAACGTCACGAAGCTCCTCGCGGAGCGCTGGCCCGGCGCCGCGATCATCGGGGTCGACAGCTCGCGGCCGATGCTCGACAAGGCGCGCGGCGCGCTCGCCGGGGCGTCCAACGTGCGCTTCGAGGAGCGCGACCTCGCGACGTGGACGCCGGACGCGCCGGTCGACGTCGTATACAGCAACGCGGCGCTGCACTGGCTCGACCGCCACGCCGACCTGTTCCCGCGCCTGATGACGACGCTCGCGCCCGGCGGCGTGCTCGCGGTGCAGATGCCCAGCAACTTCGGCACGCCGTCGCACGCGTCGGTGGCCGCGATCGCGCAGAGCGAGCGCTGGCGCGCGCGCATCGGCGACCTCGTGCGCGAGGCGCCGGTCGACGACCCGGTGCAGTACGTGCGCTGGCTCGCGCCGGCGTCGGCGAGCCTCGATGTCTGGGAGACGACCTACCAGCAGCGCCTCGCGCCGCGCGACGACGGCGAACATCCGGTCGTCGCGTTCGTGTCGGGCACATGGCTCGTCCCGTACTTCGAGCGGCTTGCCGACGATCCGCCGTCGCGCGAGGCGTTCCTGCGCGAATACCGCGAACGCATTGCGCGTGCGTTCCCGCCCGAGGCGGACGGCACGACCCTGTTCCCGTTCCGGCGCCTGTTCATGGTTGCGACCGCGCGCTGAAAAGCGCGCGATTGGTCAGGCCATTTGTCCGCTGTCGGCCGACACCGGCGCGTCGCGCTCGCGTGCTAGATTCGACGATTCGCTACACAACGCCATCGCGCGCGTTCCCACGATGAATCGACCCGAAACGCTCGCCTCGCTCGCCGCCACGGTCGCCGCGCCGTCCCATGTGCGCCACCCGCGGCTCATGGGCTGGGTGCGCGAGATCGCCGCGCGCACGCGGCCCGATCGCATCGTGTGGTGCGACGGCAGCCAGGCCGAGTACGACGCGCTGTGCGACGCGATGGTCGACGCCGGCATGCTGATCCGCCTCGATCCGGCGAAGCGGCCGAACAGCTACCTCGCGCGCTCGTCGCCGTCGGACGTGGCGCGCGTCGAGGACCGCACGTTCATCTGCAGCGAGCGCGAGGACGACGCGGGGCCGACCAACAACTGGCGCGCGCCGCGCGAAATGCGCGAGACGCTCGATGCATTGTTCGACGGCGCGATGCGCGGGCGCACGATGTACGTCGTGCCGTTCTCGATGGGACCGATCGGCAGCCCGATCGCGCAGATCGGCGTCGAGATCACCGACAGCCCGTACGTCGCGGTCAGCATGCGCATCATGGCGCGCATGGGGCGCGCGGTCGTCGAGGCGCTCGGCACCGACGGCGCGTTCGTGCCGTGCGTGCACTCGGTCGGCGCGCCGCTCGAGGGCGGACGGCCGGACGAGAGCTGGCCCTGCAACGCCGAGCACAAGTACATCGTGCATTTCCCCGAGACGCGCGAGATCTGGTCGTACGGCTCGGGCTACGGCGGCAACGCGCTGCTCGGCAAGAAGTGCCTCGCGCTGCGCATCGCGTCGGTCATGGGGCGCGACGAGGGCTGGCTCGCCGAGCACATGCTGATCCTCGGCGTGACCTCGCCCGCGGGCGACAAGCGCTACGTCGCCGCGGCGTTCCCGAGCGCGTGCGGCAAGACCAACTTCGCGATGCTGATCCCGCCGCCCGGCTTCGAGGGCTGGAAGGTCACGACCGTCGGCGACGACATCGCATGGATCAAGCCGGGCGCCGACGGCCATTTCCGCGCGATCAATCCCGAGGCCGGCTACTTCGGCGTCGCGCCCGGGACGTCGTACGAGTCGAATCCCAACGCGATGGACACGCTTCGCGCGAACGTGATCTTCACCAACGTCGCGTTGACCGACGATGGCGACGTGTGGTGGGAGGGCATGACCCGGACGCCGCCTGCGCACCTGGTCGACTGGCAGGGCGAGGACTGGACGCCCGACTGCGGTCGCCAGGCGGCGCATCCCAACGCCCGCTTCACCGCGCCGGCGACGCAATGCCCGTCGCTCGACCCGTCGTGGGACGACCCGTCCGGCGTGCCGATCGCGGCGTTCGTGTTCGGTGCGCGCCGCTCGGACACGATGCCGCTGGTCGTCGAGGCGCCGACCTGGGAGGCCGGCGTCTACATGGCGGCGACGATGGGCTCGGAAACGACAGCGGCGATGGTCGGCGCGACCGGCGAAGTGCGCCGCGATCCGTTCGCGATGCTCCCGTTCTGCGGCTACCACGTCGGCGACTATTTCCAACACTGGCTCGTGATGGGACACGCAGTCCGAACGCCGCCGCGCATCTTCGGCGTCAACTGGTTCCGCAAGGACGCCGACGGCAAGTTCGTGTGGCCGGGCTTCGGCCAGAACATGCGCGTGCTCAAGTGGATCGTCGAGCGATGCGCCGGCGCCGCGCATGGCGAGTCGACGCCGCTCGGCATCACGCCTGCGTTCGACGACCTCGACTGGTCGGGCTTGCCGTTCGGGCCCGAGCGTTACGGCGCCGCCACGGCGATCGACCGCGATGCGTGGAGGCGCGAGCTCGCCGCGCACGACGAGCTGTTCTCGCGCGTCGGCGCCAAGCGCCCGGACGCGCTAGCGCAGGAAAGAGGAAGGCTTGGTGGCCGACTGGCGGGCTAGAGAGCGACAGTGGCCGCTCACTTCTAACGGCGCCCGCGGGCGCCGTTTTTGTTTAGGCTTCGGCCGATCGTCCGATGTTCCACGTGGAACGATCGGACGACAATGGCGAATGAACCGACAAGCCATCGTCCTCGCGTTGATCGCCGCACTTGCGTTTGGCGCCGGCGCTCCGATCGCCAAGGCGCTGCTCGGCGCGGCCGATCCCTGGGTCCTTGCCGGGTTGCTCTACCTGGGCGCCGGTGTCGGCCTGGGCGCCATTCGACTTGCCCGTCCGAATTCAGGCGAAGCGCCGCTTCGCCGTGCCGACGTTCCGCGTTTGAGCGTGGTGATCGTCGCCGGGGGCGTGCTCGGGCCGCTGCTCCTCATGTCCGGCCTCGCCCGAACGAACGCCGCGGCCGCTTCGCTGACGCTGAACGTCGAGGCGATCGCGACGATGGCGATCGCGTGGCTCGCCTACCGCGAGCCCGTCGACCGTCGCCTGCTGCTCGGCGCGGCCGCGATCGTCGCCGGCGCGGTCGTCCTGGCTTGGACGGGGCCGGCCCGGCTCGACGTCGGGACGCTCCTGGTGGCGGGCGCGTGCCTGTGCTGGGGCGTCGACAACAACGTCAGCCGCCAGCTCGCCCACGCCGATCCGGTCGCGCTGGCGGCCGTCAAGGGGCTGGCGGCGGGATCGGTCAATCTGGCGCTGGGCCTCGCCACCGGCGCAACCCTCCCAGCGGTTCCGGCCATTGCGTCGGGTCTCCTGCTCGGGCTGATCGCCTACGGGATGAGCCTCGTCCTCTACCTGCGAGCCATGCGGGAGCTCGGCGCCGCACGAACCGCCGCGTATTTCGGGCTCGCACCGTTCGCCGGCGCGGCGATCGCCGTAGTCGCTTTCGGCGATCCGCTAACGCCTCGGTTGGCCGCTGCCGGCGCGCTGATGGCATTCGGCGTCTGGCTGCACGTGACCGAGCGGCACGACCACGAGCACCACCATTTGGCCCTCGAGCACGAGCATCGCCACATCCACGACGAGCACCACGGGCACGCCCACGCGCTGGAACACCCGGCAGGCGAGCCCCATAGCCACAGGCACCGGCACGAGCCGATGACCCACCAGCACCCGCATGCGCCGGACATTCACCATAGGCACGGCCACGATCGCGTGATCTAGCCGGGCCGTTTCACGTGAAACGTCAAAACCGGGAAAGGCGGTTTTGACGTAGAATAACGGGTCGCCCTGATGCATCGCAGCACAAGAATTTTCCTTTCATAATCATGGACTTCTCGCAACGTTTCGGCGTGATCATCGTCGGCGGCGGCCACGCCGGCACCGAGGCGGCCCTCGCGGCGGCGCGCGCCGGCACGCCGACGCTTCTCTTGACCCACAGCATCGAGACGCTGGGCCAGATGTCGTGCAACCCGTCGATCGGCGGCATCGGCAAGGGGCACCTGGTCCGCGAAGTCGACGCGTTGGGCGGCGCGATGGCGATTGCCACCGACGAGGCGGGCATCCAGTTCCGGACGCTCAATGCGAGCAAGGGACCGGCGGTTCGTGCGACGCGCGCGCAAGCCGACCGGCTGCTCTACAAGGCCGCGATCCGGCGTCGGCTCGAGAACCAACCGAACCTGACGCTGTTCCAGCAAGCGGTCGACGATCTGATCGTCGAAGGCGACCGCGTGGTCGGCGTGCTCACGCAGATCGGACTGCGCTTCCATGCCGACGCGGTCGTGCTCACGACCGGCACGTTCCTGTCGGGGCTGATCCACGTCGGCATGAAGAACTACGAGGCCGGCCGCGCGGGCGATCCTGCGGCGAAGCGCCTCGGCGCCGCATTGCGCGAGCGCGAGCTGCCGGTCGGTCGGCTCAAGACCGGCACGCCGCCGCGGCTCGACGGCCGCACGATCGATTTCTCGCGCCTCGAGGTGCAACCGGGCGACGATCCCGCGCCGGTGTTCTCGTTCATGGGCTCGCGCGACATGCACCCCGCGCAACTGCCGTGCTGGATCACGCACACGAGCGCGGCGACGCACGACCTCATCCGCGGCGCGCTCGACCGCTCGCCGCTCTACGCCGGCGTGATCGAAGGTGTCGGCCCGCGCTATTGCCCGTCGATCGAGGACAAGGTCGTGCGCTTCGCGCAGCGCGATTCGCATCAGGTGTTCCTCGAGCCCGAGGGGCTCACGACGCACGAGATCTATCCGAACGGCGTGTCGACGTCGCTGCCTTTCGACGTGCAGCTCGCGCTCGTGCGAACGCTGCCCGGTTGCGAGAACGCGCACATCCTGCGTCCCGGCTACGCGATCGAGTACGACTACTTCGATCCGCGCGCGCTGCACGCCACGCTCGAGACCAAGGCGATCCGCGGATTGTTCTTCGCCGGACAGATCAACGGCACGACCGGCTACGAGGAAGCGGCCGCGCAGGGGCTGCTCGCGGGCGTCAACGCGTCGCGTCATGCGCGAGGCGAGGACGGTTGGAGCCCGCGGCGCGACGAGGCCTACCTCGGCGTCCTGGTCGACGACCTGATCACGCGCGGCGTTTCCGAGCCGTACCGGATGTTCACGTCGCGCGCCGAGTACCGGTTGCAGCTGCGCGAGGACAACGCCGACCTGCGGCTCACCGAGCACGGCCGGCGCCTCGGGCTCGTGGACGACGTGCGCTGGAACGCGTTCGCGCGAAAGCGCGACGCGATCGCGCGCGAGAGCGAGCGGCTCCGCGTGACGCACGTCAATCCGCACGTCGTCGCGCAGCACGAGATCGAGCGCGTACTCGGCGCGCCGCTCGAGCAATCGCACACGCTCGACGAGCTTCTGCGACGGCCCGGCGTCGACTACGCGACGCTGATGACGCTGCCGGGCGCCGGTCCCGCGGTCGGCGACGAGGCGGTCGCCGGACAGGTCGAGGTGACGATCAAGTACGCCGGCTACATCGATCGCCAGCGCGACGAGATCGCAAGCCAGCTCGCGCACGAGGCGACGCGCCTGCCTCGCGACCTCGACTACCGCACGGTGCGCGGACTGTCGACCGAAGTGCAGCAACGGCTCAACGCGCAGCGTCCCGACACGATCGGCGAGGCGTCGCGCATGCAGGGCATCACGCCCGCGGCGGTGTCGCTTCTGCTCGTGCACCTCAAGCGCGGCTTCGGTCGCGAGCACGCGGCGTGACCAGCGCCGTGGCCGACGGCACGCGTGCGCTCGACGCGGGCGTCGCGCGCCTGGGCGTCGCGCTGCCCGACGGCGGCGCCGCGAAGCTCGCCGCGTACCTCGCGCTGCTTGCGAAATGGAACCGCACGTTCAACCTCACGGCGATCCGCGAGCCCGAGCGCATGGTGACGCACCACGCGCTCGACTCGCTGGCGATCGTGCCCGCGCTGCCGTCGCGCGCGATCCGCGTGCTCGACGTCGGCAGCGGCGGCGGATTACCCGGCATCCCGATCGCGATCGCGCGGCCCGATGCCGAGGTCGTGATGATCGACTCGAACGGCAAGAAGGCGACGTTCCTCGCGCAGGCGGCGATCGAGCTGCCGCTCGCGAACGCCTCGTCGGTCGCGTCGCGCGTCGAGGACTACGCGCCCGCGCAGCCGTTCGACGTCGTGGTCTCGCGCGCTTTCGCGGACCTCGCGACGTTCGTGCGCCTGGCGCGCAAGCACGTCGCGCCGGGCGGAGCGCTCTACGCGATGAAGGGCGTGCATCCCGACGAGGAGCTCGCGGAGCTGCCCGGCGACATCGACGTGATCGCCGAGCGCAAGCTCGACGTGCCGGGCCTCGACGGAACGCGCCACCTCATCGTGATGCAGCCGCGATGACGCCGCGGATCATCGCCATCGCGAACCAGAAGGGCGGCGTCGGCAAGACGACGACCGCGGTCAACCTCGCGGCGAGCCTGGTCGCGATGAACCGCCGCGTGCTGCTGGTCGACCTCGACCCGCAGGGCAACGCGACGACCGGCGCCGGCATCGACAAGCGCGCGCTCGAGGCGACCGTCTACCAGGTGCTGCTCGGCGAGCGAAAGATCGCCGACGTGCGTGTCGTCTCGCCGACCGGCGGCTTCGACCTCGTGCCCGCGAACCGCGAGCTCGCCGGCGCCGAGATCGAGCTCGTCGACCTCCCCGAGCGCGAATCGCGTCTCAAGGACGCGCTCGCCGAGGCGCTGTCGCAGATGAAGGTGGCGATCGGCGAAGTGACCGGCGACTACGACTTCATCCTGCTCGACTGCCCCCCCTCGCTTTCCCTTCTCACGCTGAACGGGCTGTGCGCCGCCGACAGCGTCCTGATCCCGATGCAGTGCGAGTACTACGCGCTCGAAGGGCTCTCCGACCTCGTGCAGACGGTGAAGAAAGTGCGCGCGCACCTCAATCCCGCGCTCGAGATCGAAGGGCTGCTGCGCACGATGTACGACCCGCGCAACACGCTCGCGCTCAACGTGGCCGCGGAGCTCGAGAAGCACTTCGGCGAGAAGCTCTACCGGACCGTCGTGCCGCGCAACATCCGGCTCGCCGAGGCGCCGTCGCACGGCGTACCGGCGCTGAAGCTCGAGGCGCAGTCGAAGGGCGCCCAGGCGTATCTCGCGCTCGCCGGCGAGATCTTGCGGCGCATGGAATCGAAGGAGGCCGCGTGATGCGACCCAAGGGACTCGGCCGCGGACTCGACGCGCTGCTCTCGGGCATCGACGATGCGGCAACGTCGAAGGAAGCGTTGCAGATGCTCGCCATCGACCGGTTGAAGCCGGGGCGCTTCCAGCCGCGCACGCGGATGGACGACGCGTCGCTCGCCGAGCTCGCCGACTCGATCCGCGAGCAGGGCGTGATGCAGCCGATCCTCGTGCGTCCCATCGAGGGAGGCCGCTTCGAGATCATCGCGGGCGAGCGGCGCTGGCGCGCGGCGCAGAAGGCCGGCCTGCGCGAGGTGCCGGCGCTGGTGAAGAACGTGCCCGATCAATCCGCGCTCGCGCTCGCGCTGATCGAGAACATCCAGCGCGAGGACCTGAATCCGATCGAGGAGGCGCAGGGACTCAAGCGCCTCGTCGACGAGTTCGGCATCACGCACGACGCGGCGGCGAAGGCGGTCGGCCGCTCGCGCAGCGCGGTGACGAACCTCCTGCGCCTGACCGCGTTGCCGAAGCCGGTGCAGGACTACGTGCTCGACGGCGCGATCGACATGGGCCACGCGCGCGCGCTGCTCGCGCTGCCGGTCGCGCAGCAGACCGGCGTCGCGGTGCGCGTCGTCAACGGCGGACTGTCGGTGCGCGAGACCGAGCGCCTCGTGCACGGGATGCTCAATCCGGCGAAGCGCGCGGCGCGGCGCCGCGCGAGCGCGCGCGACGCCGACACCGTGCGTCTCGAGACCGAGATCGCCGAGGCGCTCGGCGCGAAGGTCGCGATCGAGCCGAAGGCCGGCGGCAAGGGCCGCGTCGTGATCAGCTACTCGAGCCTCGAGCAACTCGACGGCATCGTCGCAAAACTTAAGTAGTTAAGTAATCCTAGCCGAGCTGCTTGAGCATCGTCTCGGCGTCCGACACCTCGAACTTGCCCGGCGCCTCGACGTTGAGCGCCTTGACGACGCCGTTGTCGACGAGCATCGAGAAGCGCTGGGCGCGGATGCCCATGCCGCGCGCGGTCAGGTCGAGCGGCAGGCCGAGCGCTTTGGTGTAGTCGGCGCTTCCGTCGGCGAGCATGCGCACCTTGTGACCGGTGTGCTGGTCCTTGCCCCATGCGTGCATGACGAACGCGTCGTTGACCGACAGGCACGCGATCTCGTCGACGCCCTTCGCCTTGAGCTTGTCGTAGTTGTGCAGGTACGACGGCACGTGCTTGGCCGAGCACGTCGGCGTGAACGCGCCGGGCAGCCCGAACACGACGACCTTCTTCCCCTTGAAGAGATCGTCGGTCTTCAGCGGGTTCGGTCCGATCGAGCAGCCTTCCTTCTCGACTTCGTTGTATTCCATCAGCGTTCCGTGCGGAACGTGGTCGCCGACCTTGATCGTCATGGTGGGGCTCCAAAAGTTGCGTGGGGGGACCGCCGAGGATCGCAGCCATGGCGCCCAAGATCAACCCCGCGCCTTGCGGGGGCGGGCCGCTTGGGCGTAGCTTCGGTCCCTTCGCCTGGAGGACCCCATGCCCGCTGCCGCTCGCCCCGCCGCCCGCCGAGTCACGCTGCTCATCGCGACGCGCAAGGGGCTATGGATGCTCGCGAGCGACGCGGCGCGCAGCCGCTGGACGATCGGCGGACCGCGCTTCCTCGGGCACAACGTGCACCACGCGATGGTCGATCCGCGCGACGGCAAGTCCTGGCTAGCCGCCGCGCGCACCGGGCACCTCGGCCCGACAGTGTTCCGCTCGAACGATCGCGGGCGCACGTGGACCGAGGCGCAGAAGCCGCCGGCGTTCAAATCCGGCGGCAGCCGCGCGGTCGACCACACGTTCTGGCTCACGCCCTGCCACGCGAACGAGCCGAACGCGTGGTACGCGGGCACCTCGCCGCAGGGCCTGTTCCGCAGCACCGACGGCGGCGCGTCGTGGTCCGGCGTCGCGGGCTTCAACGAGCACCCGCGGCGCAAGGAATGGTGCGGCGGCGACCAGGACGGCACGCCCGACGGACCCAAGATGCACTCGATCCTGGTCGATCCGCGCGACCCGAAGCACCTGTACATCGGCATGTCGAGCGGCGGCGTGTTCGAGAGCGTCGACGGCGGCGCCGACTGGAAGCCAATGAACCGCGGCGTGCGCGCCGACTTCCTGCCGCAGCCCGCGCCCGAGTTCGGCCACGACCCGCATTGCGTGCGCCTCGCCGGCGGCAATCCCGACCGGCTGTGGCAGCAGAACCA
>DATBSV010000076.1:0-3847 GCA_036559685.1 Casimicrobiaceae bacterium | reverse complement strand
CGTCGTCGCGATCGTCGACGGGCAGTTCACGCTCAAGCGCCTCGACGTCGACCGCGGCCAGTTCATCCTGCGCGCCGAGAACAAGGCCTACGCGCCGATCCGTCCGGAGGGCGCGCTCGAGGTGTTCGGCGTGATGGTCGGGCTCGTCCGCAAGATGTAGCGGAGCCGTAGTGGGTCCGACTTCAGCCGGACGCCTTTCCTCCGGCGGTGCGATTCCTTCCCGCCGCCTTGGCCCGGTAGAGCGCAGTATCCGCCGCCCCCAGCATCGACTCGGGCCCGGGAAGCGACGTGTCGGCGCTCCAACCGATGCTGACCGTGATCGCGAGTCCCGGCGCGATGCCGGTGAAGTCGTGCATCGCGATCGCCGTGCGCACCTTCTCGCACACGGCCGCGGCCGCCTCTGCACCGGTCTCGACGAGCACCAGCACGAACTCCTCGCCGCCGTAGCGCGCGACGAGGTCGGTGTGGCGCACCTCCGCGCTCAGCACGCTTGCGACACGCTTCAGCACCGCGTCGCCGACGGCGTGGGTCCACCGGTCGTTGACGTCCTTGAAGTGGTCGAGGTCGGCGATCGCGACGGCGAGCGGGCGGCCGTAGCGCACGGCGCGATTGAATTCGTCGTGCAGGCGCTGGTCGAGGCGACGGCGGTTCGCGAGGCCGGTCAGGCTGTCCTCGCGCGTCTGCCGCTCGAGCTCGACGACCAGGCGCGACTTCTGCGCGTCCGACGCGGCGAGCTCGAGGTTGAGCGCGGCGAGACGCGCGTTCGCCTTCGCCAGCTCGTCCTGCTTCGCGCGCATCAGGTCGGTCTCGCGCTGCGCCGCGGTGACCTGGTAGCGCACCGAGAGCATCTTGAGGCGCCGGTCCGACGCCTCGGACATGAGCGCGCGCTCGATCTCGCGGCTCGCGCGGAGGTGGTACACGGCGTCGGCCGAGTTGCCGGAGCGCTCGTGCAAGTCGGCTAGCGCGTCGTGGGCCTCGACCTCGTAGCCGCGGAGCTGCGCGTGCTGCGCGACGTCGAGCGCGGTCTCGAGGTGCATGCGCGCTTCGACGGCGCGGGCGGTCCGGTCGCACACGCGGCCCAGGCCCAGCGACGCGTTGACCACGCCTTCGCCGTAGCCGCTCGCGGTCGAGCGCTCGAGCGCGTCGCGCAGCGTCGTCTCGGCTTCGTCGAGACGGTCCATCTTGTCGAGCGTCGCGCCGAGATTGTTGAGCGCACCCGCCTGGCCGAGCGTCGCGCCGGCGCTCTGGAACGCGGCGAGCGCCGAATGCAGCGTCGAGAGCGATTCGTCGAGACGGCCGAGGTTCTTGAGGTTGATGCCGATGTTGTTGAGCGTGCGCGCGCGCTCGAGCGGGTCGCCGTGCACGCCGCGCAGCGCGAGGCTCTTCTGGTACCAGTCGAGCCCGACGTCGGGGCGGCCGGCGCGCGAGTGCACGATGCCGATCGTGCGCATCGCCGCCGCCTGCGCCGGCACGTCGCGCGCGTCCTCGGCGAGCGCGAGCGCGCGCAAGTGGTGCGCGAGGGCCTGCGGCGCGTCGCCGAGCGTGTCGTAGACCTGCCCGATGCCGCGCAGCGCATCGGCGCGCCCGACGTCGTCGTGCACGGCCTGGAACAGTGCGAGCGACTCGCGGTAGGCCTCGAGCGCGCCGGGCTCGTCGAGCGCGAGCTCGGCGGCGCGACCCTCGAGGTAACGGGCGCGGGCCCGCGCGCCGGTGTCGGAGACCAGCGTCGCGAGCTTGGTCGCCTCGGCGGCCAGGCGGGCGGCGTCGCGCGCATCGTGCGCCAGCGCGGTCGTCGACTCGGCGAGGAGCGCCGCGAGCCGGTCGTGCGAAGGCGTCGAGGCCGGTCGCGGGGCGGCGGACGTCATGCGAGCGTCACCTCGACCAGGCAGTCGTAGAACGTCGCGGCGCGGCCCATGTCGGTCAGCGCCTGGCCGGTCACCGCGTTGGCGTTCTGGCCGTCCGGCGAGAGCTTGCGCCACCAGATCGACGGCGCGACGACCACGCCGGGCCGCGCGCGGTCGGAAACGTCGGCCTTCGCGTGGAACGCGCCGCGGTCGTTGTGGATGCGAACCGCCGCGCCGTCGACGACGCCACGCGAGGCCGCGTCGTCCGGATGGATGATGAGGGTGGGCTCGCGCTGCTCGGCGACGAATTCCGGCAGGTTCGCGAACGACGAGTTCAGGAAATTGCGCGCGGGCGGCGACAGGAATGCGAGCGGATAGCGTGCCGCGAGCGCAGGCGCGTTCTGCGCCGACTCGCGCGGCAGGATCACGGCCGGCAGCGGGTCATGCCCCGCCGCCTGCGCGCTCGCGCTGTAGAACTCGCACCTGCCCGAAGGCGTCGGGAAGCCGCCGTGCGCGAACGGCACGTAGCTCTCGGGCACCGCGAGTCGACGGAAGCCGTCGCGCTTGACCGCGTCCCAGTCGAAGCCGGCCATGCGCGGGTCCGAGGCGCTGAAGGCGGCGCGCGCGATGGCATCGTCGCTGTCGTGGAAGCACGGCTCGTCGAAACCCATCGCGGCGGCGAGCCGCCGGAACACCTCGGTGTTGGGTAGCGCTTCGCCCAGCGGCGCGATCGCGGGGTTGTTGGCGTTGATGTGCAGGTGGCCGTACGAATTGTGGATGTCGAGATGCTCGAGCGACGAGGTCGCCGGCAGCAGGATGTCCGCGTAGTCGGCCGTATCGGTCTGGAACAGGTCGTGCACGACGACGAACAGGTCGTCGCGCGCGAAGCCGCGCACGACCTTCGCCGACTCGGGCGCGACGGCCACCGGGTTGCTGTTGTAGACCATGATCGCGCGCACCGGCGGCGTCGAGTCGTCGAGCGCGTCGCCGATGGTCGACATGTTGATCGTGCGCGGCCGGCCGCGGATCAGGTCGGGGCGCTCGAGCGCGTGGTCGTCGACCGGGTAGGCGCCCGACGACGAGAGCAACGCGCCGCCGGCGCGGTCGCGCCACGCACCGATGAGCGCTGGCAGGCATGCCGTAGCGCGGATCGCATTGCCGCCGCCCGCGTGACGCTGCATCCCGTAGTTCACGCGGATCGCCGCGGGCTTGATCGTGCCGAGGTCGTGCGCGAGCCGCTCGATCTGCGCGGCGGGCACGCGGCAGGTCGACGACGTGCGCTCCGGCGTCCATTCGCTCGCGCGCTCGGCGAGCGCGTCGTAGCCCAGCGTGTAGCGCTGGATGTAGTCGCGGTCGCAAAGCCCGTCGCGGATCAGCACGTGCATGAGTCCGTACGCGAGCGCGGCGTCGGTCCCCGGCATGGGCGCGATGTGCTCGTGGCACTTCTCGGCGGTCGCCGAGTGGAACGGGTCGATCGCGACCAGGCGCGCGCCACGGCGCTTGGCTTCCTGCGCGCGCGTCCAGAAATGCAGGTTCGACGTGATCGCGTTGCTGCCCCAGATCACGATGAGCTTGCTGTCGTCGCAAGCCTCGAGGTCCATCCCGACGGAGGCACCGATCACTGCGCTCCAGCCGGCCTTGCCTGCGCTTGCGCAGATCGTGCGGTCGAGCAGCGACGCGCCGAGCCGGTGGAAGAAGCGCCGGTCCATCGAGCGGTACTGCAGAAGGCCCATGTTGCCGGCGTACGAGTAGGGCAGGATCGTCTCGGGTCCCTCGGGGGACGAGGCGAGCGCACGGAAGCGCGCGGCGATCTCTCCGATCGCGTCGTCCCACGTGATGCGCTCGAAGCGCCCCTCGCCCTTGCGCCCGACGCGACGCATCGGGTGCAGCACGCGGTCGGCGGAGTACGTGCGATCGAGATAGCGGCTGACCTTGGTGCACAGCACGCCCTGCGTCGGCGGATGGTCTTCCGCGCCGCGGATCGCGATCGCGCGGCCGTTCTC
>DATBSV010000075.1:0-17123 GCA_036559685.1 Casimicrobiaceae bacterium | reverse complement strand
TTGGGACCGTATTGGTTGGTCCCCGGCTGGCTGTCCATCACGTAGAAGACGATCAGCACGATCGCGCCGACGAGCGGGACCAGCCCGATCAGCAGCCACCAGCCCGAGCGACCGGTGTCGTGCAGGCGTCGCGCCCCGACCGCGAGCGACGGGATCAGGACCGCGAGCATGAAGAGCCCGCAGAGCAATCCCGATCCGTACTCGGCACTGTAGGTGCCGGTGAACCGGTCGACGATGTTGAGGACGACCTCGATGATGAGGACGAACAGAAAGAAGAACCAGAGTTCGCGCCGGCGCGCGCGCCCTTCGAACACCGCGTACTTCTTGAGCGCTGCCAGGAACCAATCCATGACGCCTCCCCGTTGCGTAGGATCTTATCGGCGTGCGACGCGGACGGCGCGAGGCCGCACCGCGTCGCCCGTGCTTACTTCGACGACGGCAGCTTGCCTTGCACGCCCTCGACGTAGTAATCCATCTTGTTGAGCGTCACGTCGTCGAGCGTCTTGCCCGACGCGAGGCGCTCCTTGCCTTCGTTGTCCTTGAACGGGCCGCTGAACGGGTGGAACTTGCCTTCCCTGATCGCGGTTTCGACCTTGGCGACTTCGGCCCGCACGTTCGTCGGCACCGCCGGGTTGTAGGGGGCGAGCCTGATCATGCCGTCCTTGATGCCGCCCCAGAGGTTGTCGGGCTTCCACTTGCCCTCGACCGCCGACTGCGCGACCTTCGTGTAGTACGCGCCCCAGTTGTGCGTGACTGCGGTGAGCTGCGCCTTCGGGCCGTACTTCGACATGTCGCTGTGGTAGGCGACGGCGTACACGCCCTTCGCCTCGGCGGCTTGCACGGCGGCGGTCGAGTCGGTGTGGTGCGTCACCACGTCGGCGCCTTGCGAGATGAGCGTATCGGCGGCGGTGCGCTCCTTGCCCGGGTCGAACCACGAGTTGACCCAGACGACCTTGACCTCGGCTTTCGGGTTGACGCTGCGCATGCCGCGCGCGAACGCGTTGATCCCCATCACGACCTCGGGGATCGGGAACGCGGCGACGTAGCCGGCCGTATTGGTCTTGGTCATGTATCCCGCAACGATGCCCGCGAGGTAACGGCCCTCGTAGAAGCGCGCGTTGTACGTGCCGACGTTCTTGGCGCTCTTGTAGCCGGTCGCGTGCTCGAACATCGTCTTCGGGAATGTGCCGGCGACCTTGATCGTCGGATTCATGTAGCCGAACGACGTCGTGAAGATCAGCTGGTGGCCGCTCTGCGCGAGCTCGCGGATCACGCGCTCGGCGTCCGCGCCCTCGGGCACGCTCTCGATGTACTTGGTCGTCACCTTGCCGCCGAGCGCCTTTTCCATCTCCTTGCGGCCGGTGTCGTGCTGGAACGTCCACCCGGCGTCGCCGATCGGGCTCACGTAGACGTATCCGATCTTGAGCGGCTCGCCGGCCTTGGTCTGCGCGGCGGCGGGAAGCGCGACGGCGGTCGCGAGCGCGCCGGCGACGATCGTCGCGAGCGCGGTCCTGCGGGAAAGCGTGAACATGCGGGGGCTCCTGGGACGGGAGGGCGGTGGGGGCGGCCGGGCGGGGCCGAAGGGGCGAATCTTACCGCCGTTCAGGCGGCGGGGTGGAAAGGCTTGCCGAGCGACGCCGGCGCGTTCAGGCGGATCGTCACCGCGTCGCGCGAGATGATCGCGAGGACGACGATCGTCGCGACGTACGGCAGCATCGACAGGTATTGCGCCGGGATCGACGAGCCCATCGCCTGCACCTGGAACTGCGCGAGGGTCACGCCGCCGAACAGGTACGCGCCGGCGAGCACGCGCCAGGGCTTCCAGGTCGCGAAGACGACCAGCGCCAGCGCGATCCAGCCGCGCCCGGCGACCATCCCCTCGACCCACAGCGGCGTGTACGCGACCGACAGGTACGCGCCGGCGAGCCCCGAGCACGCGCCGCCGAAGAAGACCGCGGCATACCGGATCGCGATGACCGGGTAGCCGATCGCGTGCGCCGAGTGCGGCGACTCGCCGATTGCGCGCAGGACGAGGCCCGCGCGCGTGCGGGTGAGGAAGAGATGCACGGCGGCGAACAGGACGAACGACAGGTAGACGAGCGGGTTGTGGCCGAACAGGAGCTGCCCGACGACGGGGAGGTCGGAGAGGCCCCGGATCGCGAGCGGCTTGATGCCGTCGATGACGACCGACACGAAGTCGAGCCCGATGAACGCGGAGAGCCCGACACCGAACAGCGAAAGGGCGAGGCCCGTTGCGACCTGGTTCGCGAGCAGCGACAGCGCGATCACCGCGAAGATCATCGCCGTCGCCGCGCCCGCTGCGGTGCCCGCGGCGACGCCGAGCCACGGCGACCCCGACTTCGCGGCGACCATGAACGCGACGACGGCGCCGACCAGCATCATCCCTTCGACGCCGAGGTTCAGCACCCCCGACTTCTCGGTGACGAGCTCGCCGAGCGCGGCGAACACGAGCGGCGTGCCCGCGGCGAGCGTCAGGACGACGAGCTCGGCGAGCGTGTCCATCAGGCGGCGGCGATCCGCGTCGCGCGGCGCCGGCCGCGCCGCAGGCGATAGTGGATGAACACGTCGGCTGCCAGCAGGAAGAACAGCAGCGTACCCTGGAACAGCCCGGTCACCGCGGACGGCAAGGCGAGGTTGAGCTGCGCCGATTCGCCGCCGAGGTAGAGCAGCGACATGAGCACGCTCGCGAACACGATGCCGATCGGGTTGAGCCTTCCCACGAACGCGACGATGATCGCCGCGAAGCCATAGCCGGGCGACACCGACGGCAGCAGCTGTCCGATCGGGCCTGCGATCTCGCCAACCCCCGCGAGTCCGGCGCACGCGCCGCCGATCAGCATGCCGAGCCACACGGTGCGCGGCGTCGAGATGCCGGCGTAGTTCGCCGCCGCGGGCGCGAGCCCCGCGACGCGCATCTGGTAGCCGGCGTAGCTCTTCTGCATGAACAGCCAGCCCGCCGCGACGACCGCCAGCGCGACCAGGAGGCCGACGTTGAGGCGCGTGCCCTCGAGCAGGCTGGGCAGCAGCGCATAGTCGGTGAACATCTTCGACTGCGGGAAGTTGAAGCCCTCGGGGTCGCGCCACGCGTCGTGAACCAGCAACGAAAGAACAAGGGTCGCGACGTAGACCAGCATCAGCGACGTCAGGATCTCGTTCGCGTTGAAGCGCGTGCGCAGCCACGCGGGGATCGCCGCCCACGCGAGGCCGCCGATCGCGCCGGCGACGAGCATCGCGGGAAGCACCAGCGCGGACTCGGTGCCGTGCAGCGCGAGCGCGAGGCCCCCGCCGGCCACCGCGCCCATCGTGAGCTGGCCCTCGGCGCCGATGTTCCAGACGTTCGCGCGGTAGCCGGCCGCGAGCCCGGTCGCGATCAGCATGAGCGGCGACGCCTTGAGGAGCAGCTCGCCGACGCCGTACAGCGAGTCGACCGGCTTCACGAAGAACGCGTGGAAAGCTTCGATCGGGTTGCGGCCCATCGCCGGGAACAGCACGAAGCCGATCGCCACCGTCGCCGCCGCCGCGATCAGCGGCGACGCCCAGCGGAACAGGCGCGACGGCTCGGGTCGGGCCTCCAGGCGGATCATCCGGGCCCGATCGCCCCCGCGGGCGAGAAGCGCCGCTCGGATTGGGTGCCCGCCGCGATGAACGAGCCCGACATCAATATGCCGATCGCCTCGGCGTTCGTCTCGCGCGTCGGGCGCGCCTCGGCGAGCCGGCCTTGCGCGATGACGGCGAGGCGATCGCAGATCTCGAACAATTCGTCGAGCTCCTCGGAAACCACGAGAACTGCCACACCAGCGTCGCGGAGGTCGATCAGCGCCTGGCGGATCTGCGCCGCCGCGCCGACGTCCACGCCCCAGGTCGGCTGCGCGGCGATCATCACCTTCGGCGCCTGCCGGATCTCGCGGCCGACGATGAATTTCTGCAGGTTGCCGCCCGACAGCGATCGCGCGACCGCGTCGGGCCCGCCGGCCTTGACGTTGTACGCCTCGATCGTCGCGCGCGCGTACTCACGCACGGCCGCCGCGCGCACGAAGCCGCGCGTGACCAGCCCCATCCGGTGGGCAGTGAGGAGCGCGTTCTCCGCGAGCGTCATTTCGGGCACTGCGCCGCGGCCCAGGCGCTCCTCCGGCACGAACGCGAGCCCGAGCGCGCGCCGCGCGTCCGCGTCGAGGCGACCGGCCGGAACGTCCATCAGCCGCACGACGCCGGCGTCGGCGACCGTGCGCTCGCCCGACAGCGCGGCCATCAGCTCCTTCTGGCCGTTGCCCGACACGCCGGCGATGCCGACGATCTCGCCGGCATGCACGGTCAACCGGATGTCGGACAGGGACGTGCCGAACGGGTCGTCGGACGCGAGCGTCAGGCCGTCGACGACGAGGCGCGCCTCGCGCGCGTGCGCCTCGGGATGGCGCGGATGCGGCAAGTCACTGCCGATCATCATGCGCGCCAGCGACGCCGACGATTCGCGCCGCGGGTCGCACGTGCCGGTGACCTTGCCTGCGCGCAGCACCGTCGCGCGGTGGCATAGCGCACGGATCTCGTCGAGCTTGTGGCTGATGTACAGGATGCTGCAGCCCTCGGCCGAGAGCCGGCGCAGCGTCTCGAACAGCTTCTCGACCGCCTGCGGCGTCAGCACCGACGTCGGCTCGTCCATGATCAACAGGCGCGGATCCTGCAGCAGGCAGCGCACGATCTCGACGCGCTGGCGCTCGCCGACCGACATCGTGTGCACGTGGCGATCCGCATCGAGCGGCAGGCCGTAGCGCGACGACACGTCGCGGATGCGCGCGGGCAGGTCGCCGCCGGCGTGCCGCGCGTCGAGCGCGAGCGCGATGTTCTCGGCGACGGTGAGCGTCTCGAACAGCGAGAAGTGCTGGAACACCATGCCGATGCCGAGCTTCCGCGCGCGCGCCGGGTTCGCGATCGCGACCGGCTTGCCTTCCCAGCGGATCTCGCCGGCGTCGGGCTTGACGACGCCGTAGATGATCTTCATCAGCGTCGACTTGCCCGCGCCGTTCTCGCCCAGCACCGCGTGGATCTCGCCGGGCAGGACCGCGAGGTCGATGCCGTCGTTGGCGACGACGGACGGGTAGACCTTGGTGACGCCCGCGAGCGCGAGGCGCGGGACGGTGTCAGCCACGGTGTCGGGCGCCGGATCTGACGCCGACGGTGGCGCGTCGCTCGCGCAGCGCCAGGATCTCGGCGACGGTGCCCACCGCGATCGCGCCGGGCTCCTTGCTCGTCAGGCCCGCGACCGCGCCGATCGGGCAGGTGACGCGCGCCAGCGCGCCGTCCTGGTCACCCCGGCCGCCGCCGCGCTGCGCGAGACGGCGCGCGAACTGGGCGCGCTTCGACGCCGAGCCGATGAGCCCGATGTACGCGAAATCGTCGCGCTCGAGCGCCTTCTCGACGATCGCGAAGTCGAGCGCGTGGTTGTGCGTCGTCACGACGACATACGCGCCGCGTGGCGCGTCGGCGATTCCGTCGGCGGGCACGTCGCTGGCGACGACCTCGACGTTCGGAGGCACGCTCGCCGGGAAGTCGCTCTCGCGTTCGTCGATCCAGCGCACGCGGCACGGCAGCGCGGCGAGCACCTGCACGAGCGCGCGCCCCACGTGACCGTTGCCGAACAGCACGACGTCGAAAGCGTCCGCGCGCACGACGTGCAGGAACAGCGACGCGCCGACGACCTCGGCGAGCCCGGTCGTGCCGCCGGGCGCGAGCCGCGCGCGAGCCGCGACGACTGCCGCCGAATCGAGCGCATCGTCGCCAAGCGTGCCGCGCGAGTCGTCGGCCGTGACGAGGAGCCGCTGCGCCGGGTCGCGGTCGGCGCCGAGCCGGTGCACCAGCGCGAAGTCGGCCGACGTGCGCTCGCACGCCTGCGCGACGTCGAGCCAGCCGTCGGTGGCGTCGACGACGGCGAACGCGACCGTCGCCACGCCGCCGCAGCATTGGCCGAGGCGCGCCGCGAGCGGGAAGCGGACGATCCAGGCCGACGCGGGCGTCGACGTCGCGATCGCCTCGCGCGCGAGCTTCGTCGCCTCGTGCTCGAGGTGGCCGCCGCCGATCGTCCCGGCTTGCGTGTCCGCGGTGACGATCATCCAGGCGCCCGGCTCGCGCGGCACCGAGCCGGTGCCGTGCGCGATCGCGACGACGACGACGCGTCCCGTCCCCGCGAGCGCTTGCGAAAGCGACGTCGCAAAATCGCTCATGCGCCACTCTCCGCGCGGAGCCGCATGTCCTCGACCGCCCACAGGATGCGCTCGTCGGTCGCGGGCGCGTCGAGCGCAGCGGCGTAGCGGTAGTCGCTCAGGCTCGACACGGCGTCGCGCAGCGCGTGGAAGCCGGCGAGCGCGAGCATCAGCGGGGGCTCGCCGACCGCCTTGCTGCGGTGGATCGTCTCCTCGCGGTTCTCGTCGGGCCACAGGTCGACGCGCACGTTCGTCGGCCAGTCGCGCGAGGTCGGGATCTTGTAGGTCGACGGGGCGTGCGTCCTGAGCTCGCCCTTGTCGTTCCACCACAGCTCCTCCATCGCGAGCCAGCCCCAGCCCTGCAGGAAGCCGCCCTCGATCTGGCCACGGTCGATCGCCGGGTTCAGCGAGCGCCCGACGTCGTGCAGGATGTCGACCGCCAGCAGCCGGTGCTCGCCGGTCAGCGTGTCGATCGCGACCTCCGCGCACGCGGCGCCGTAGGCGTAGTAGAAGAACGGCCGGCCCGACAGCGTGTGGCGATCGTAGTGAATCTTCGGCGTCGCATAGAAGCCGGTCGCGGACAGTGGCACGCGCGCGTGGTACGCGCCGTCGACGAGGTCGGCGAACGACGACGTCTTCGTGCCGCCGCTCACCACGCCGTCGCGGAACGTCACGGCCTCGGGCCCGCAACCGAACGCGCGCGCCGCGTGCGCGGCCAGCCGGTCGCGCAACGTGCGCGCGGCCTCGCGCGCGGCCATGCCGTTGATATCGCTGCCCGAGGACGCGGCCGTCGGCGACGCGTTCGGCACCTTGCTCGTGTCGGACGCGCTCACGCGCACGGCGTCGACGCGGATCCCGAGCTCGTGCGCGACGACCTGCCGCACCTTGGTGAACAGGCCCTGGCCCATCTCGGTGCCGCCATGATTCAGGAGCACCGTGCCGTCCTTGTAGACGTGCACGAGCGCGCCGGCCTGGTTGTAGTGCGTCGCCGTGAACGAGATGCCGAACTTGACCGGCGTGAGCGCGAGTCCGCGCTTGATCACCGGGCTCGTCGCGTTCCACGCGGCGATCTCCGCCCGGCGCTCGCGATAACGCGAGGACTGCTCGAGCCGGTCGATCAGCGCAGGCGCGATGTTGTCCTCGATCGTCATGCCGAACGGCGTGACGTTGCGCTCGGTCGTGCCGTACAGGTTGGCCTTGCGCACGTCGAGCGGGTCGCGTCCGGTCGCGCGCGCGACCTCGTCGATCACCGCCTCGATCGCGAACATGCCCTGCGGGCCGCCGAAGCCGCGGAATGCGGTGTCGGAGACCGTGTTGGTCTTGCAACGGTAGCTGTGGATCGCGACGTCGGGCAGCCAGTACGCGTTGTCGGCGTGGAAGACGGCGCGGTCGTTGACCGGGCCCGACAGGTCGGCCGAGAAGCCGCACCGCGACGCCATCGTGAGTTCGAGCGCGAGGATGCGGCCGTCGTCGTCGTAGCCGACCTCGTACCCGTGCACGAACGCGTGGCGCTTGCCGGTCGAGCGCATGTCGTCGTCGCGGTCGAGCCGCAGCTTCACGGCACGGCCGGTGCGGCGCGCGAGGATCGCGGCGACGCACGCGAACAGCGACATCTGGGTCTCCTTGCCGCCGAACCCGCCGCCCATGCGGCGGCACTCGACCACGACGTCGTGCTCGGCAAGGCCCAGTGCGCGCGCGACCAGGTGCTGCACTTCGCCCGGGTGCTGGGTCGAGCAGTGCACGTGCATCGTGCCGTCCTCGCGCGGGATCGCGAGCGCCACCTGGCCTTCGAGGTAGAAATGGTCCTGCCCGCCGTTGCGCACGGTTCCGGACAGCCGGTGCGGTGCGCGCGCGAGCGCGCCGGCCGCGTCGCCGCGCGTCACGTGCACCGGCGGCAACACGTACGACCTCGCCGCCATCGCTTCCTCTACCGTGAGGATCGGCGGCAGCGGCGCGAGGTCGAGCTTCGCGAGCATCGCGGCGCGGCGTGCGGCCTCGACGCTCGTCGCCGCGACCGCGAACACCGGCTGGCCGGCGAACATCACGACGCCGTCGGCGAGGATCGGGTCGTCGCGCACGATCGGACCGACGTCGTTCACGCCCGGCACGTCGGCGGCCACGATCACGTCGACCACACCGGGCGCCGCGCGCACGGCGTCGAGCATGAGCCCGCGCAACTTCGCGTGCGGCAGCGGCGAGACGCCGACCGCCGCGTGCAGCGTCCCCCGCGGCTCGGCGAGGTCGTCGGTGTAGGCGGCATCGCCCGACACGTGCAGCGCGGCCGACTCGTGCGGCAGCGCCGCGCCGACGGCGATGGCGAGGTCGGGTAGGAGATCCCCCCGATGCGAACGACGCTTCGCGTCGTCCGCCTCCCCCCTGGGGGCGGCGCGCCCTTGGGGCGGCCCGGCGGGCGCGCTGTCGATGATGCGCGGATCGTTCATCGCCTTAGTCCGCCGCCTGCACGTGCTCGACGCGCGTCGGCGCGTCGTTCACGCCGCCGGTCTCGAGCCACAGCCGGCGCAACAGGTTCGCGAGCGCTCGGCGACGGTACGCGGCACTCGCGCGCATGTCGTCGATCGGCGTGAACTCGCGCTCGAGCGCTTGCGCGGCGTGCTCGGCCGTCTCGCGCGTCCACGCTCGGCCCGCGAGCGCCTGTTCCGTCGCCGTCGCCCGCTTCGGCGTCGCTGCGACGCCGCCGCAGCCGATGCGCGCTGACACGACACGGCTGCCGTCGAGCGCCAGCGCGAACGTCGCGAATACCGCCGAGATGTCCTGGTCGTAGCGCTTCGACAGCTTGTACGCGCGAAGCACGAGGCCGTCGCGGCGACGCGGCACGCGCAACGCCGCCACGAACTCGCCCGGCGCGCGCGCCGTCTTCTGGTAGCCGACGTAGAAATCCTCGAGCGGCAGCGTGCGCGTCGCGTCGCCGTTGCGCAGGACCACTTCGGCGCCCAGCGCGATCATCGCCGGCATCGAGTCGCCGATCGGCGAGCCGTTGGCCACGTTGCCGCCGAGCGTCCCGGCGTGCCGGATCGGCGGCGACGCGAAGCGGATCCACGCCTCGTGGAGCTCCGGGTAATCGCCGTCGAGCGCCTCGAACGCGTCGGCCAGCGACGCCGCGGCGCCGATCTCGAAGCGCTCGTCGTCGTGTCGCACGCGCGCGAGGTCGCCCGCGGCGAGGGTCGAGATCATCGTGCCGAGGTCGCGATGCTGCTTGGTGATCCACAGGCCGACGTCGGTTGCGCCGGCGACGAGGCGTGCGTCCGGGTGGGCCTTGCACGCTCGCGCCAGGCCGTCCGCATCGACCGGTGCGAGCCAGCGCTGGCCGTCGGCGGCGTAGTCGAACGTCGCATCGCGAGCAAGCGCATCGAGTTGCGCCGCAATCAACGCTTCGTCGGCGCTCACGACGCGGCTGCCGTCCGCCGCGATGCCGGGGCCCCGCCAGCCGGTCGCGCCGCACGCTTTCGCGTCGATCTCGCCCATGCGCTGCGCGGCGTCGAGGATCGGCCGGTAGCCGGTGCAGCGGCAAAGGTTCCCGCACAGCGCGTCGTCGACCGCCCGGCGTGTCGGCGCGCGCGCGTTCTTGTACAGGCCGAACAGGCTCATCGCGAAGCCCGGCGTGCAGTAGCCGCACTGCGAGCCGTGGCATTCGACCAGCGCCTGCTGCACCGGATGCAACGCGCCGCCCGGCGCTGCGAGCGCCTCGACCGTGAACACGGCCTTGCCGTCGAGCGACGGCAGCGGCCGGATGCACGCGTTGATCGGCTTCCACGCAAGCGTACCGTCGCCGCGCGACTCGGCGACGACGACGGTGCACGCGCCGCAATCGCCCTCGGCGCAGCCTTCCTTGGTGCCGGTGAGCTGCCGCGTCTCGCGCAGCCATTGCAGGAGCGTCGTCTGCGGCGGCACGCCGGCGACGTCGACGCGCTCGCCGTTCAGGACAAGGCGGATCGGGCTGATCAAGCAGCCTCCCCCAGGCTTGCCGCTGACGCGGCTTCGCGCACCCCTTCCTCGAGGAGGGGGCGAGCGCCCGATGAACGATGGAACGCGCCCTTGGGGCGGCCCTGCGGGCGCGTTGGCGGCCGTGTGGCGCTCATTCCTTCGGCGCGGGTCCCCCGCCCCAGAAGCTGCGCGGCGCGCAGCACAGCCCGCGCTGCGCCGCGAGCGCGTCCCAGTCGCGCATCTTGATCGCGGCGACGAGCGTTGCGGGGTCGCCGGGCTTGAACACGAAGGTCTCGGCCTCCTCGCTGTCGTAGTCGGTGGCCTGCCACAGGATGCCGCCGTGCGCGAAGAAGAACGTGTTCGTGCCGGGCGCGGGCACGGTGGCGAGGAGCGCGCGCAGCACTTTCGCCTTCTCGGCGTTGCGCACAGGCGTCAGCGCATCGTTCGGCGTGACGTCGGCGCCGAACCAGCGCACGTGGTCGCGCGCGCGGCAATAGTTGCTCGCGTAGACCTTCCCGGCGGGGATCTTCAGCTCGGCGACGATGGTCGCCTGCTTGCGCGCCTCGGCGACGCCGCGCTCGTTGAGATTGCGCTGCGTCGCGCAGTCGTCGAGCGAGAGCCTGCCGGCCGCGACGTTGCGCGACTCCATGTCGACTTCCTCGCGGTACGTGCTGGTATGACGGAAGAACACGAGGTAGCCGCCGCGCCGGAGCTCCTGCACGAGCGACCCCGCGTCGACCGGGGCCGGATCGGCCGCGAAGGCGGGCGACGCGAGTGCGAGGGACGCCGCGAGGAGCGCGCGCAGCATCGTCAGTCAGGGATCGCGTTCAGCAGGTACATCGACGTGAGGAGCCCGCTCGGGCGGCCGAGGCGCCCGAACCAGCGGTTGTAGATCGTGTCGATGTCGGTCGACGTGTAGAGGCGCGTGAGCTCGCGGTTCACCGCGAGCCTGAACGCGGAGTCGCCGCGCGGCAGCACGAACGCCAGGGGCTCGAACGAGAGGTCGGCCGCGAGCATCGCCAGGACGTTGGGGTTCTTCGCCGTCACCGCGAGGCCGACGAGCTTGACCTTGTCGCCCGCGAACGCGTCGACCGTGCCGGCTTCGAGCATCGCAGGTCCTTCGGGGCCGTCGCGCACGACGACGACGGTCGCATCGAGCCCGCGTTCGCGGATCACCGAGCGCAGCCGCTGCTCGTTGGTCGTGCCGCCGATCACCGCGATCCGCTTGCCCTTGAGACCGTCGACGCTTTGGATCGGCCCGTCGCTCCGCACGAGGAAACCGGCGACGTCGACGAACACCAGATTCGAGAAGTCGACGTCGGCCATGCGCGATACCGTCGCCGTCGTGTTCGCGCAGTCGAGGTCCGCGCGGCCCGCCTTCACGGCCGCGAGGCGCTCGGCGACCGTGCCCGGGATCCAGTTGACCTTCAGGCTCGCGTTGCCGACGGTCCGCCCGATCCCGGCGATCACACCGCGGCACAGCTCGATCGAGTAGCCGGCGGGCTGGCCGCCGTCGTTCTGCGAGTACGGGATCGAGTCGGGCGAATAGGCGACATTGATCTGCCCGGCCGCCTTGATGCGGCCGAGCGTGTCGGGAACGCCGCCTTGGGCGAAGGCCGGGAGCGGCGAGGCCAGCGCGGCGACGAGTAGGACTTGGACGATGCAGGGAATTCGGCGGTTCAAGGCGGCTCCGAGGAAACGGTGGGTGTGGGTGGCGACCGGCGGTCGCGAGTGGGCGCGAGGGGATGCTACACTCGCCGCGCCTCGCTTTCGCGCTCCGCCGGCTCCCATGCGATTGTCTCCCCGAATCGGGCTCGTTGCACTCGCGCTCGCCTGCCTCGCCGTGCCGGTTCCGGCGCACGCCGGACCCACGCTCGATCGAATCAAGATCGCCGGCACGGTCCTGATGGGCTACCGCGACGATTCCGCCCCATTCTCGTACAAGGACCGCGACGGCCGCGTGCGCGGCTACTCGGTCGAGCTGTGCGAGAAGGCGGCCGCCGAAATCGGGAAGGCGGCCGGCATCAACGCGATCAAGGTCGAATGGCGACCACTGTCCGCCGCCAACCGGATCGAGTCGGTCGTCAATCGCGAGGTCGACCTCGAGTGCGGCACGACGACCATCTCGCTCTCGCGCATGGCGAGCGTCGACTTCAGCGTGCCGATCTATGTCGACGGCGGCGCGGTGCTGGTGCGCAACAAGTCGAACCTGACGCGCTTCGACGCGCTGAAGGGCAAGCGCGTCGCGGTGATCCCGGGCACGACGACCGAGCAGGCGCTCGCGCGCACGCTGTCGGGCGTCGGCGCGCCCGCCATCGTCGTGCCGATCCAGACGTACGGCGAGGGCATCGCGCTGCTCGTCAACGGCCGCGTCGACGCTCTCGCCGGCGACCGCATCGTCCTCACCACGCTGCGCCAGCGCACGCCGGGCGCGCGCGACACCGACTTCCTGCCCGGCGACATCAGCTACGAGCCCTACGCTTTGGTGATGCGCCGCGACGACCCCGACTTCCGCCTCGCGGTCAACCGCGCGCTGGTCGAGCTCTACCGCAGCGGCGGCATCGATCCGATCTTCCAGCGCTACTTCGCCTCGCTCGGCCGGCCCGGACCGATGCTGCACGCGATGTTCTACCTCAGCACGGTGCCGCAATGACGCGCATGCTCGGCATGCTCGCCGGTGCGATCGCGGTCGCGCTCGCGCCCGACGCCGCCGCGCAGTCGACCGAGCGTTGTGACAACTGCGGCACGATCGTCGACATTCGCCAGACGACGACGCGCGGAGCCTGGACGCCGCTCGGCAGCGCGGTGCCGGGAACGGTGGCCGGCGACTCGGCGGCGCAACCGGGCCGCGTCACGGCCCAGTACCAGATCGGCCCGCAGATGAAGAACCAGGGCATGGTGCTGCTCGGCTCGGCCGGCGGCGGCGGCTACGCCAAGCGCGCGGACGACTTCCAGCAGTTGCGCTGGGACCTCACCGTCAAGTTGGACGCGAACGGCGGCATGCGCCCGGTGTCGCTGAGCTACGAGCCCCCGTTCCGCGTCGGCGACCGCGTGCGCGTGTACGGCACGCAGCTCGAGCTCCTCAATCCCTGATGGCCGCGGCGGCGCTCGCGATCAGCGACCTGCCCGATGGACGACGCGTCGTCGCGCTCGATGGGCACCTCGACGCGTCGACCGTGCGCGACCTGTGGGAGCCCGCGCACCGCGCGGTGATCGAGGCGCCCTCGCGTCCGGTCGTCGTCGACGCCAGCAAGGTCGAGTACTGCGACAACGCCGGCGTCGCGCTGCTGCTCGACCTCGTCGCGCAGAAGCGCGAGGCGCCGGTCGAGGTCGCGAACCTCAAGCCGTCGATCCAGGCGCTCTACCGCCAGTTCGATCCGCAGCGCATCACGCAGGACCTCGACCCCGAGCCGAAGCGGCGCCCCGCGATCGAGGAGCTCGGCCGCGCCGCGTACGTCGCCTGGAAGGACATCGCCGAGCTGATCACGTTCGTCGGCGAGCTGACCGGCGCGCTGGTCGACGCGGCGCTGCATCCGCGGAGCGTGCGCTGGAAGGATGTCTGGCGCGTATGCGAGCGCGTCGGCGCCGACGCGCTGCCGATCGTCGCGCTGATCAGCTTCCTGCTCGGCATGATCCTCGCGTTCCAGTCCGCGGTGCCGATGAAGCGCTTCGGCGCCGAAATCTTCGTCGCGGACCTGATCGGACTGTCGATGCTGCGCGAGCTCGGCCCGCTGATGACCGCGATCCTGCTCGCCGGCCGCTCGGGCGCGGCGTTCGCCGCCGAGATCGGCACGATGCGCGTCAACCAGGAGGTCGACGCGATCACGACGATGGGCCTCGACCCGGTGCGCTTCCTGGTGACGCCGCGCATCATCGCCGCAATCCTGATGACGCCGCTCCTGGTGCTGTTCTCGATGCTGGTCGGGCTGATCGGCGGCGCGATCACGATGACGTCGTTCTCGATCCCGGTCGTCACGTTCCTGAAGGAAGTCGACAGCGCCGTGACGCTGACCGACTTCCTGGCCGGGTGGATCAAGTCGTTCGTGTTCGCGATCCTGATCGCCGGCATCGGCTGCCTCCGCGGCCTGCAGACGGCCGCCGGCGCGTCGGCGGTCGGCGAGTCCGCCACGCGCGCGGTCGTTTCGGGCATCATCCTGCTCGTCGTCGTCGACGGCATCTTCGCCGTCGCCTATTACATCCTGAACATCTGAACCAGCGAAGTGAAGAGCGCCGCACGGCCGCCCGAAGGCGCTCGCCCCCTCCTTCGGGAGGGGGTGCGCGACGCCGCGTCAGCGGCTAGCCTGGGGGAGGTTCGTTGACCGCGAACGATCCGCTGCTGGCCGAAGGCCCGCCCAAGCGGACGCCCGGCGAGGTGCTGATCTCGGTCGAGCACCTCGACGCCGGCTACGACGGCGTCGCGCTCCTCGACGACGTGAACTTCGAGGTGCGCGCCGGCGAGGTGTTCGGCATCCTCGGCGGCTCGGGCGGCGGCAAGAGCACGATCCTCAAGCACATGATCGGCCTCGTGCCGCCGGTGGCGGGCAGCGTCAAGTTCGGCGACGAGGACATCGTCGGCGCAGACGGCCCGGAGCTCGAGCGTCTCCGGCGCCGCTTCGGCGTGATGTACCAGTCGGGCGCGCTGTTCGGGTCGATGACGCTGCTCGAGAACGTGCGGCTGCCGATCGAGGTCTACACGGGCCTGCCCGACGACGCGATGACGCTGCTCGCGCGCATGAAGCTCGCGCTGGTCGGCCTCGACCAGTTCACCGGCCACCTGCCGAGCGAGATCTCGGGCGGCATGCAGAAGCGCGCGGGCATCGCGCGCGCGATGGCGCTCGACCCGCCGATCCTGTTCCTCGACGAGCCGAGCTCCGGCCTCGACCCGATCACGTCGGCGACGCTCGACGCGACGGTGCGGCGGCTCGCGGAGAACCTCGGCGTGACGTTCGTCATCGTCACGCACGACCTGCCGAGCGTGTTCGCGTCGATCGACCGCGTCGTGCTGCTCGACCGGAAGGCGCGCGGCATCATCGCCGAGGGCGACCCGCGCGAGCTCCGCGACTCGAGTCCCGATGCGCGCGTGCGCGCGTTCCTGCGCCGCGAACCCGAGAAGGCGGCCGCCTGAGATGAGCCAGAAGGCGAATTACTTCAAGCTTGGCCTGTTCGTGATCGGCGCGCTGATCAGCGGCGTGGTCGTGCTGCTGGTCATCGGGTCGGGGCGCTGGTTCGAGCGCAAGATCACGATCGAGACCTACTTCAACGAGTCGGTGCAGGGCCTCGACCTCGGCAGCAAGATCAAGTTCAAGGGCGTGGTGATCGGCGAGGTCACCAAGATCTCGTTCACCTACGTCGTCTACCAGCAGGACCTGCCGATGCTCCAGCGCGCGCGCTACGTGCTGGTCGAGTCGCAGATCCAGCCGCGGCTGGTCGGCGGTCGCGCCGCGGCCGGCGACCTCACGGACCCGGCGAACGCGAAGATGGAGGTCGATCGCGGCCTGCGCATCCGGCTGACGCCGCAGGGCATCACCGGCACGAGCTACCTCGAGCTCGACTACGTCGACCCGCCCCCGGCGCCGCTGCCGGTCGCGTGGACGCCGAACAACGTGTACATCCCCAGCGCGCCGTCGACGGTCGCGCAGTTCGTGAACGCGGCCTCCGAGATCATCGACCGTCTGCACAAGCTCGACATCGAGGGCACGCTCGCGAACCTGAACAAGCTGATGCAGACGACCAACGACCGGCTCGCCGCGATCGACACCAAGGGCCTGTCGGACCGCGCGACCAGGACGCTCGACCGCGTGGACCAGACGCTCGCGAACCTCGACACCAAGAAGATCTCCACCGAGGGCGCGGCGCTCCTCACCGAGCTGCGCGCGACCAACAACGAGCTCAAGACGCTGCTTGCGAACCCGGCGTGGCAAAAGTTGCCCGAGGACGCATCGCAGGCCGTCGTCAAGGTGCGCGAGCTCGTGTCCGATCCGAAGCTGCAGTCGACGGTCAACCGCCTCGAGCGCACGATGTCGCGCGTCGACCGGATCCTCGGCGGCGGCGAGATGGACCTCGCGTCGACGATCGCCAACCTGCGCGCGATCACCGACAACCTGCGCGACCTGACCGAGGACGCGAAGCGCTATCCGTCCAACCTGCTGTTCGGCGAGCCCCCGAAGCCGCTGCCGCGGAGCCAGCCATGAAACGACTTCCCGCTTCCGCGATCGTCGTCGCGCTCGCCGCGTCGATCGCGTCGTGCTCGCTGACGCGCCCGACGCCGGTCAAGCAGATGTTCCTGATCGAGCCGCCGGCGGCGACGGCCGTCGCGGCGACGAGCCCGTATACGGCGCGCATCGGGACGGTGACCGTCGCGGCGCCGTACCGCGACCGCGCGTTCGTCGTGCGCGAGGCGGACCTGCGCTTCGAGACCGATTTCTACCACGAGTACGTCGTCGCGCCCGCGCCGATGATCGCCGAGGCGGTCGCGCGCTCGCTCAACGAGTCGCGCGTGTTCGCGAAAATGATCCCGCCCGGCGCGCCGCCGGAAGCCGAGTTCACGATCGACGCGTTCGTCGGTGCGCTCTACGCCGACAACCGCGATGCCAGGGCACCCGCCGCCGAGCTCGCGATCGCGTTCTACGTCTCGCGAACCGACCGCATGCTGGCTCCGCTGTGGACCAAGGAGTACCGCCGCAGGACGGCGCTGACGGCGCCGAGCGCGGAGACGTACGCGGCGGCGCAGAGCGTGGCGCTCGGCGAGATCCTCGCCGAGCTCGCCCGCGACCTCGCCGCCGAGCGCGCCCTGCGCTGACCGGTCAGGTCGCTACGCGCCGGCCTGGTGGCCGGGCGGCCTCCTCGTACCCTCGGCGCGAAACGAGCTGTCGCGCGTCGGCCGCCGCGGGGATCGCAATCTCGCGTCGCCGATCCCCGCTACGCGGGGGCCCTCGTCGACGCAGCGACCCCGCGTAGGTCGTGCGC
>DATBSV010000074.1:0-15072 GCA_036559685.1 Casimicrobiaceae bacterium | reverse complement strand
GATCGACACGCCGATCGAGCATGTGAGCGTCGGCGCCTGGTCGGCGACGCGGAACGGCGCGAGGAACGACTCGCGCACGCGGTGCACGACGCTCATCACCTCGAACGTCGCGTGCGCCGGGTCGAGGCCCGGCAGCACCAGTACGAATTCGTCGCCGCCCAGACGCGCGACGGTGTCGGACTCGCGCACGGCGCTGCCCAGGCGCTGCGCGATCGCCTGCAGCAGCTGGTCGCCGGCGTCGTGGCCGAGCGTGTCGTTGATGCGCTTGAAGTGGTCGAAGTCGAGGAACAGGCACGCGACCTGCGTGCTCTCGCGTTGCGCCACGGCGAGGATCTGACGCAGGCGCTGGTTCAGGAGCGAGCGGTTGGGCAGGCCGGTCAGGATGTCGTGCTGCGCGAGCTTGTACGCGTGCGCCGTGGCGATCTCGAGCTCGCGCGTGCGCTGCGCGACCTTGTCCTCGAGCGTGCGCTGGTAGGTCACGACCTCGGCCTGCGCTTCGGCGAGCCGCTGCGTCATGTGGTTGAACGTATGCGTGAGGTGGCCGAGCTCGTCGCGCGAGCGCGTCGGCACGTAGACGTCGAGCCGACCGCCGGCGACCGCGCGCGCCGCGCGCATGAGGCGCCGCATCGGCGCGACCAGCCGCTGCGTCAGGAGCAGCGACGCGAGCATCGCGACGAGCATCACGATGCCGACGACGGTCAGCGCACCCGCGGCGTAGTTGCGGAAGCGCGCGGCCTGCGGCATCAGCGACATGCCGACCTGCACGTGGCCGATCGGCGGCATCGCCGCGGGCACCTCGGCGCCCGCGCGCGAGGTCAGCGCGCCGCCGACCCGGATCGGCGCGACGACCTCGAGGTAGCTCGTGCTGCCGATCGTGCGGCGGTACGCGTCGTTCGCCGTCGCGGAGAGCGTCCCCGCGATCGCCGGGATCGGGATCGACATGCCGGCGAGCTGCTCGGCGTAGCGGCGCGAGCTCACGACGTCGCGCTTGCCGTCGAGGACCGCGACGTATGCGACGTTCGCGCCCGGCGACAGGGAGTCGACGATCTGCTCGATGCCCGCGCGGTCGGCGAGGCGCAGCGGCTCGTCGACGACGTCGGCGAGCATCGTGGAGAGCGTGCGCGCCTGCGCGCGGAGCTCGTCCTCGCCGCCCGCCCATTCGCGCCAGAACGTGTAGCCGGTGATCGACAGCGCGGTCAGGAACACGAGGCCGACGGTCAGCATCTGCAGCTTGGTGACCAGGCCGAGGCGCACCGGCGGCAGCACGGCCGGCGGCACGTAATCCGCGCCTGTCGCTGCCGCGTGGCGGCGCATGCGCCGGAGCAGGCGGCCGGCCGCGCCGTCGTCGTGCGCCGCCGGGACGCTCGGGTCGTTCATCGCGGCGTCCGTCGGGACGCTCGGTGGGAGCGGCGAAGGTGGGTCGGTTGCAAAGTCACGGGTCGGCGGCCGGGGCGGCCGCGGGAAACCAGAACCTGATGACCGGAGCAACCCGCGTGCCACGGTCGCCGAACGGTCAGGCCGTCGCGACCGGGATCTTGCCGATGCGCGCGCGCCATTCGCGCGGCCCGGTGTCGTGGACCGACGTGCCGGTCGCGTCGACCGCGACGGTCACCGGCATGTCGCGCACGTCGAACTCGTAGATCGCCTCCATGCCGAGGTCCGCGAACGCGACGACGCGCGATCCGCGGATCGCCTTCGCGACCAGGTACGCGGCACCGCCGACCGCCATCAGGTACGCGGCCCGGTGCTTGCGGATCGCCTCGATCGCGACCGGTCCGCGCTCGGCCTTGCCGACCATCGCGACCAGTCCCGTCTTCGCGAGCATCGTGTCGGTGAACTTGTCCATGCGCGTCGCCGTCGTCGGCCCCGCGGGCCCGACGACCTCGTCGCGCACCGGATCGACCGGACCGACGTAGTAGATGACGCGATTGGTGAAGTCGACCGGCAGCGGCTCGCCCTTCGCAAGCATGTCGACGATGCGCTTGTGCGCGGCGTCGCGCCCGGTGAGCATCCTGCCGTTGAGCAGCAGGCGCTCGCCCGGCTTCCACGACGCAACCTCGGCGGGCGTGAGCGAATTGAGGTCCACGCGTCGCGACTCGGCCGCAGGCGTCCAGCGCACGTCGGGCCAGCGCTCGAGGTCCGGCGGCTCGAGCTTCGCCGCGCCCGATCCGTCGAGCGTGAAATGCGCATGACGCGTCGCCGCGCAGTTCGGGATCATCGCGACCGGCAGGCTCGCCGCATGCGTCGGGAAGTCGAGGATCTTGACGTCGAGCACCGTCGCCAACCCGCCGAGCCCCTGCGCGCCGATGCCGAGCGCGTTGACCTTGTCCATCAGCTCGAGCCTCAGCTCCTCGAGGCGGTTGCTCGGGCCGCGCTTGCGCAGCTCGTGGATGTCGATGCGGTCCATCAGCGCTTCCTTGGCGAGCACCATCGCCTTCTCCGCGCTGCCGCCGATGCCGATGCCGAGCATGCCCGGCGGGCACCAGCCCGCGCCCATCGTCGGCACCGTCTTCACGACCCAGTCGACGATCGAATCCGACGGGTTGAGCATCGTGAACTTCGACTTGTTCTCGCTGCCGCCGCCCTTCGCCGCGATGCGCACGTCGACCGTGTCGCCCGGCACCAGGTCGAAGTGCACGACGGCCGGCGTGTTGTCCTTCGTGTTGTGGCGCCGGCCTGCCGGATCGGCGAGGATCGACGCGCGCAGCCGGTTGTCCGGATGGTTGTATGCGCGCCGCACGCCTTCGTTCACCATGTCGGCGACCGACATCGTCGCGCCGTCCCAGCGCACGTCCATGCCGACGCGCACGAACGCGACGACGATCCCGGTGTCCTGGCAGATCGGCCGCCGGCCTTCCGCGCACATGCGCGAGTTGGTCAGGATCTGCGCGATCGCGTCCTTCGCCGCAGGGCTCTCCTCGGCCTCGTACGCCTCGCCGAGCGCCTCGATGTAGTCCTGCGGGTGGTAATACGAGATGTACTGGAGCGCGTCGGCGACGCTCGCGATCAGGTCGTCCTGGCGGATCGTGCGGGGCATGGGGATGACGCGCGGGTACGAGCGGGGAAGTCTAGCATCGGCGCCCGGGCGCCGTAGTCTTGTATGCTTGCGCCGAAAGACCGGCCACGCGCGGAGGAGCCCCAGCGATGTCGAACATCGAATCGGTCCTGCAAGAGCACCGCCACTTCGACCCCCCGAAATCGTTCGTCGACCAGGCCACGCTCAAGAAGGCCGACGTCGACCGGCTGCATGCCGAGGCCGCGCGCGACTTCGAAGGGTACTGGGCGCGGCTCGCGCGCGAGAACCTCGCGTGGCACAGGCCGTTCACGAAGGTGCTCGACGAGTCGAACGCGCCGTTCTACCGCTGGTTCCACGACGGCGAGCTCAACGCGTCCTATAACTGCCTCGACCACAACATCGAGCGCGGCCTGGGCGACAAGACCGCGATCATCTTCGAGGCCGACGACGGCAAGGTGACCAAGGTCACCTACCGCGAGCTGCTCGCGCGCGTTTGCAGGCTCGCGAACGGATTGAAGTCGCTCGGCGTCAAGAAGGGCGACCGCGTCCTGATCTACGTCCCGATGTCGATCGAGGGCGTCGCCGCGATGCAGGCGTGCGCGCGCATCGGCGCCACGCACTCGGTCGTCTTCGGCGGCTTCTCGGCGAAGTCGCTGCAGGAGCGCATCATCGACGCCGGCACGACCGTCGTGATCACGGCCGACGAGCAGATGCGCGGCGGCAAGACGCTTCCGATCAAGGGGATCGTCGACGAGGCGATCGCGATGGGCGGCTGCGAAGTCGTCCGCAGCGTGATCGTCTACCGGCGCACCGGCAACGCGGTCTCGATGCACGCGCCGCGCGACGTTTGGATGCACGACCTCGTCGACAAGCAGCCCGACACCTGCGCGCCGGAGTGGGTCGACGCCGAGCATCCGCTGTTCATCCTCTACACGTCGGGCTCGACCGGCAAGCCGAAGGGCGTGCAGCATTCGACGGGCGGCTACCTGCTGTGGGCCGTGCTCACGACCAGGTGGGTATTCGACATCAAGCCGAACGACACCTTCTGGTGCACCGCGGACATCGGCTGGGTCACCGGGCACACCTACATCACCTACGGCCCGCTCGCGTGCGGCGCGACCGAGGTCGTGTTCGAGGGCGTGCCGACCTACCCGAACGCAGGACGCTTCTGGGAGACGATCGCCAAGCACAAGGTGACGATCTTCTACACGGCGCCGACCGCGATCCGCTCGCTTATCAAGGCATCCGAGGCCGACGCGCACGTGCACCCGAAGAGCCACGACCTGTCGACGTTGCGCCTGCTCGGCAGCGTCGGCGAGCCGATCAACCCCGAGGCATGGATGTGGTACCACCAGAACGTGGGCGGCGCCCGCTGCCCGATCGTCGACACGTTCTGGCAGACCGAGACCGGCGGCCACATGATCACGCCGCTGCCCGGGGTCACGTCGTGCAAGCCCGGCTCGTGCATGAGCGCGCTGCCCGGGATCATGGCCGCGGTCGTCGACGAGACCGGCCACGACGTGCCGAACGGCCAGGGCGGCATCCTCGTGGTCAAGCGCCCGTGGCCGTCGATGATCCGCACGATCTGGGGCGACCCGGAACGCTTCAGGAAGAGCTACTACCCGCCGGAGCTCGGCGGCAAGCTCTACCTCGCCGGCGACGGCGCGGTGCGCGACACGGACTCCGGCGCGTTCATGATCATGGGACGCATCGACGACGTGCTGAACGTGGCGGGGCACCGCCTCGGCACGATGGAGGTCGAATCGGCGCTGGTCGCGAACCCGATCGTCGCCGAGGCGGCCGTCGTCGGCCGTCCCGACGACCTGACCGGCGAGGCGGTGTGCGCGTTCGTCGTGCTGAAGCGCGCGCGGCCGTCGGGCGAGGAGGCGCAGAAGATCGCGAAGGAGCTGCGCGACTGGGTCGGCAAGCAGATCGGCCCGATCGCGAAGCCGAAGGACATCCGCTTCGGCGACAACCTGCCGAAGACGCGCTCGGGGAAGATCATGCGGCGCCTGCTGCGCTCGATCGCGAAGGGCGAGGCGATCACGCAGGACGTCTCGACGCTCGAGAACCCGGCGATCCTCGACCAGCTCAAGCAATCGATCTGACGGCCCTTCGTCCGCGATGAACGACATCGACGCGCTGACCGCGTTGTCACCGCTCGACGGGCGCTACCGCTCGCAGGTCGACGCGCTGCGGCCGCACTTCTCCGAGTCGGCGCTGATCCGCAACCGCGTGCGCGTCGAGCTCGCGTGGCTCGCGGCGCTCGCGGCCGAGCCCGGCATCGCCGAGGTCCCGCCGTTCGACGCCGCGGCGCTCGCCGCGATCGACGAGGCGCTCGCGTCGTTCTCGACCGCCGATGCGGTGCGCGTCAAGTCGATCGAGCGGACGACCAACCACGACGTCAAGGCGGTCGAGTACTGGATGAAGGAGCGCTTCGCGTCCGCGCCCGCCGTCGCGCGCGTCGCCGAGTTCATCCACTTCGCGTGCACGTCCGAGGACATCAACAACCTCGCGCACGGGCTCGCGCTGGCGGACGCGCGGCGCGACGTGCTGGTCCCGGCGCTGCGCGGCCTCGCGGCCGAGCTCCGCGCGATCGCGCACCGGTACGCGGGGCGCGCGATGCTCGCGCGCACGCACGGCCAGCCGGCGACGCCGACCACGCTCGGCAAGGAATTTGCGAACGTCGTCGCGCGGCTCGAGCGCGCAACCGGCGCGTTCGAGCGCGTCGAGCTGCTCGGCAAGATGAACGGCGCGACCGGGAGCTACAACGCGCACGTGGCGGCCTACCCGGACATCGACTGGGAGCGCGTCGCGCAGCGCGTCGTCGGCTCGCTGGGCCTGGGCTTCAACGCGCACACGACGCAGATCGAGCCGCACGACTGCATCGCCGAGTACTTCGACGCGCTCGCGCGCATCGACACGATCCTGATCGACCTCGACCGCGACGTGTGGGGCTACGTCTCGCTCGGGTACTTCCGCCAGCGCATGAAGGAGGGCGAGGTCGGAAGCTCGACGATGCCGCACAAGGTCAACCCGATCGACTTCGAGAACTCGGAAGGCAACCTCGGCATCGCGAACGCGCTCGCGCGCCATTTCGCCGACAAGCTGCCGGTGTCGCGCTGGCAGCGCGACCTGACCGACTCGACCGTGCTGCGCAACGTCGGCGTCGCGCTCGGCCACGCGCTGATCGGATGGACGGCGCTGCGGCGCGGCCTCGGCAAGCTCGAGGTCGACGACGCGCGCCTGGACGCCGACCTCGACGCGAACTGGGAGGTGCTCGCGGAGCCGATCCAGACGGTGATGCGCCGCTACGGCCTGCCCGAGCCCTACGAGCAGCTGAAGGCGCTGACGCGCGGCCAGCGCGGCATGACGCGCGAGGCGCTGCACGCGTTCGTCGACGGACTCGCGCTGCCGGCCGAAGCGAAGAAGCGTCTCAAGGCGCTGACGCCCGCGGCCTACATCGGTCGCGCCGAGGCGCTCGCGAAGAGGATTTGAGCGTAGCGCGGTTGTGGGCCAGGCTTCAGCCTGACGCTTTTCGTTGCGCCGTCCGCTCCTTGAAGAACGTCGTCGCGACCGGAATCAGCGACACGACGACGATCCCGATCACGATCCAGGTCAGGTTGTCCTTGACCCACGGGATGTTGCCGAACAGGTAGCCCGCGTAGACCAGCGAGGTGATCCACAGGATCCCGCCGACGACGTTGTAGCAGAGGAAGCGCGGGTAGCTCATCTGCGCGACGCCGGCGAGGAACGGCGCGAACGTCCGGATGATCGGCACGAAGCGGCCGATGATGATCGTGATGCCGCCGTACTTGTCGTAGAAGGCCTGCGTGCGCCGCAGGTGGTCCTGCCGGAACCAGCGCGAGTCCGGCCGGCTGAACGCCTTCGGGCCGATGTAGCGGCCGATCGCGTAGTTGACCGAGTCGCCGAGGATCGCCGCGCTCGCGAGCACGAGCACCAGCACGTGGACGTTGAGCGCCGCCGCCGCGGCGACCGTGCCCGAGATGAACAGCAGCGAGTCGCCGGGCAGGAACGGAAATACGACGAGCCCCGTCTCCGCGAAGATCACGACGAACAGGATCGCGTAGAGCCACGGGCCGTACTCGCCCGCCAGCGCGGCGAGCGTCTGGTCGAGCGCGAGCAGCGAGTACAGGAGGGTCGTGACCATGTCGACGACCCTTGGCTTGCTAGGGCAGGATCTTGTCGCCCTCGGCGCCGGCGCGCCGCTCGGGCTTGACCAGGTCCTCGCGCGACACGCCCATCCACATGACCAGCGGCGCCATCACGAGGACGGACGAGTAGATGCCGAACAGGATGCCGATTGTCAGCGCGAGCGCGAAGTAATGCAGCGTCTCGCCGCCGAAGATCAGCATCGACGTGACCATGATCTGCGTGCAGCCGTGCGTGATGATCGTCCGCGACATCGTGCTCGTGATCGCGTTGTCGATCACGTGCGTGACGGTCGCCTTGCGCATCTTGCGGAAGTTCTCGCGGATCCGGTCGGCGACGACGACCGACTCGTTGACCGAGTAGCCCAGCACCGCGAGCAGCGCCGCCAGCACGGGAAGGCTGAACTCCCACTGGAAGAACGCGAAGAACCCCATGATGATGATGACGTCGTGCAGGTTCGCGATGATCGCCGCGATCGCGAATCGCCATTCGAAACGGATCGCCAGGTAGGCGACGATGCCGATCGCCACGAAGAGCAGCGCGAGCGCGCCGTTCTCGTAGAGCTCCTTGCCGACCTGCGGGCCCACGAACTCGACCCGCTTCTGCTCGACCGTCGGATCCTCGGCGCGCAACGCGTCGAGGACGCAGTCGGAGACGTCGGCGATCGCGAATCCCGCGCCCGTTGCGCGCTGTGCGACCTTGGCTTTCAGGCAACCCTCGATGCCGGTGCCCGCGAAGTCCGTGCGCTGCGGAAGCCTGATGAGCGCGGTATCGGCCCGGCCGAAGCTCTGGACCGAGTACTCGCCGAGGCCCATCTTGTCGATGACGCCGCGCACGCGGTTGAAGTCGACGGCGTGCGCGTACTGGACCTCGATGATCGTGCCGCCGCGGAAGTCGACGCCGAAGTTGAGCCCGCGCGCGACGAGGAAGAACACGGCCAGCAGGAACGTGATCAGCGAGATCACGTTGAACACCAGCGCGTGCCGCATGAACGGGATGTCGCGCCGGAAGCGGAAGAATTCCATGGTCGGGTACCGGAGTGTCGGCGATCGTCGGTCGGAGAGCCCGCGTCAGCCCTTGGCGGGCGTCGGGGCCGACGGGCCCGGGCGCCAGATCTGGCCGATCGAGATGCGCTCGAGCTTCTTGCGGCCGCCGTAGAGGATCGCGACGATGCCGCGCGAGACGAACACGGCCGAGAACATCGACGTCAGGATGCCGAGGCAGTGCACGACGGCGAATCCCCGGACCGGGCCCGACCCGAACGCGAGCAGGGCGACGCCCGCGATCAGGGTCGTCACGTTGGAGTCGAGGATCGTCCCCCAGGCGCGCTCGTACCCGGCCTGGATCGCCGCGTGCGGCGTCGCGCCCCAGCGGATCTCCTCGCGGATGCGCTCGTTGATCAGCACGTTCGCGTCGATCGCCATGCCGAGCGTCAGCGCGATCGCCGCCATGCCGGGCAGCGTCAGCGCCGCCTGGATCATCGAGAGGACCGCGACCAGCAGCAGCAGGTTGACCGAGAGCGCGATCGTCGAGATCGCGCCCATGAGCAGGTAGTAGGCGCAGATGAACACGGCCAGCACGACGAAGCCCCACATGACCGAGTGGAAGCCCTTCTCGATGTTCTCCTTGCCGAGCGACGGGCCGACGGTCCGCTCCTCGATGATCTCCATCGGCGCGGCGAGCGCGCCCGCGCGCATCAATAGCGCGATGTCGTTGGCCTCGCGCGTCGACATGCGGCCCGAGATCTGCACGCGGCCACCGCCGATCTCCTCGCGGATCACCGGCGCGGTGATCACCTCGGCGCGGTTTTTCTCGACCAGCATGATCGCCATGCGCTTGCCGACGTTCTCGCGCGTGACCTCCTTGAAGATGCGCCCGCCGGTCCCGTCGAGGCTCACGTGCACGGCCGGCTCGTTGTTGCGCGAGTCGAACCCGGATTGCGCGTCGTTGATCCTGTCGCCGGTCAGCACGACCTGGCGCTTGACCAGCACCGGCGCGCCGTTGCGCTCGGTGTAGAGGTCGCTGCCGAACGGCACCTGGCCGGCCGTCGCCTGCTCGAAGGCGCCGGGTTCCTCGTTGACCATTCGCACCTCGAGCGACGCGGTGCGGCCGAGAATGTCCTTCGCGCGCGCCGTGTCCTGCACGCCGGGCAGCTGCACGACCACGCGCTCGGCGCCCTGCTGCTGGATGATCGGCTCGGCGACGCCCAGCTCGTTGACGCGGTTGCGCAGGATCTGGATGTTCTGCTGGATCGCGCCGTCCTGGATCTTCTTCTGCGCCTCGGGCTTGAGCGTCGCGACCAGCCTCATCTCGCCGCCGGGCGCATCCTGCGGCCGCGCGACCAGGTCCGGGTAGGTCTTGTCGACCGCGAGCAGCGCCTTGTTGCGCTCGGTCTCGTCGCGGAAGCGCATGGAGACGCCGCCGGTCGGCTCGCGCGCGATGCCCGTGTACTGGATCTTCTCGTTGCGCATCAGGCTGCGCAGGTCGGTGACGTAGCGGTCGCCGGCCTTCTCGAGCGCCGCCTTCATGTCGACCTGGAGCAGGAAGTGCACGCCGCCGCGCAAGTCGAGGCCGAGGAACATCGGCAGCGCGCCGATCGACGCGAGCCATTGCGGCGAAGCCGACAGCAGGTTCAGCGCGACGATGTAGTTGGGGCCGAGCTTCGTGACCAGCGCGTCCTTCGCCTTGAGCTGCGTGTCGGGGTCGTCGAAGCGGACCTTGACGCCGGTCGCGTCGAGCGCCGCGCCGCGGAACGGGATCGACGCGCCCTTGAGCGTCGTCTCGACCGTCTCGAGCAGCGCGCTGTCGAAGCGCACGCCGGTCTTCGACGACGACACCTGGACCGCCGGGACCTCGGGGAAGAAGTTGGGCAGCGTGTAGACAAGGCCGATCGCGATGGCGATGCCGATCACGACGTACTTCCAGACCGGATAACGATTCATGATGCCTACAGCGCCTTGATCGTGCCCTTCGGCAGCAGCTGCGAGATCGCCTGGCGCTGCACCGTGATCTCGGTGCCGGGCGCGACCTCGATCGTCGCGTACTGCTCGGAGAGCTTGCTGATGCGGCCGACGATGCCGCCGGCGGTCACGACCTCGTTGCCCTTCTCGAGCGAGGTGAGCATCGCGCGCGCTTCCTTCGCCTTCTTCTGCTGCGGCCGGATCAGCAGGAAGTAGAACACCACGAAGATCGCGACCATCGGCAGCATCGTGGTGAGCAGGTCGCCGCCTTGCGGCGCGGCGCCGGCGGCCTGGGCGTAAGCGGGAGAGATCAGCACGGTCAAAGGCTCCGGGTCGGTCGGCGCGTCACGCGGCGCGCCTCGCGGGGCCGGCGCGCCCGCGTCGCGGGGGGCCGGCGAGGAATCGCACGAGGAAAATCAACCCGAAATTCTACCATGCGGGGCCGGGCGGGCGGCTCAGTCGTCCGGCGGCTCGCCCCGCGCCCGGTCGGCGCGGAAGCGGGCCGTCCACGCCGCCAGCGTCCCCGCGGCGATCGCCTCGCGCATCTCGGCCATCAGCGTCAGGTAGTAGTGCAGGTTGTGGATCGTCGCGAGCCGCGCGCCGAGGATCTCGCCGGCGCGTTGCAGATGGTGCAGGTAGGCGCGCGAATAGCCGCGGCAGGTCGCGCACGCGCAGGTCGGATCTAGCGGGCCCGTGTCGGTCCGGTGCCGCGCGTTGCGGATCTTGACGTCGCCGAATCGCGTGAACAGCCAGCCGTTGCGCGCATTGCGCGTCGGCAGCACGCAGTCGAACATGTCGACGCCGAGCGCCACGCCGGCGACCAGGTCCTCGGGCGTGCCGACGCCCATCAGGTAGCGCGGACGGTCGGCGGGCAGCCGCGGCGCGGTATGCGCGAGGATGCGCATCATGTCGGGCTTCGGCTCCCCGACCGAGAGCCCCCCGATCGCATAGCCGTCGAAACCGATCGCGGTCAGCGCCTCGATCGACGCGTCGCGCAGGTCCTCGTACATGCCGCCCTGCACGATGCCGAACAGGCGGTTGGGGTTGCCTGCGTGCGCGTCGCGCGAGCGCTGCGCCCAGCGCATCGACAACGCCATCGACGCCTCGGCCTCGTCGTGCGACGCGGGCCACGGCGTGCACTCGTCGAACGCCATCACGACGTCGCTCGCGAGCGCGCGCTGGATCGTCATCGACGTCTCGGGCGTCAGGAAGAGCTTGTCGCCGTTGATCGGCGACGCGAACGCGACGCCTTCCTCGGTGATGTTGCGCAGCGCGCCGAGGCTGAAGACCTGGAAGCCGCCGGAGTCCGTGAGGATCGGGCGGCGCCACCCCATGAAGCGGTGCAGTCCGGCGTGCGCGGCGACGACGTCGGTGCCCGGCCGCAGCCACAGGTGGAACGTGTTGCCGAGCACGATCGATGCGCCGAGCGCCTCGAGCTCGTCGGGCGCCATCGCCTTGACCGTGCCGTAGGTGCCGACCGGCATGAACACCGGCGTCTCGACGACGCCGTGCGCGAGCGCGAGCCGCGCCCGGCGCGCGTTGCCATCCGTCGCGAGGACGGTGAAGGACATCGGGGCCGCGTCAGGCGCGGCGCGTCGAAAGCCGCAGCGCGGCGCTGGCAGCGAGCAGCAGGGCCAGCGCCAACCACGCGGCGGGGCCGCCTGCGGGGATCGGCTCGCCGTTCGGCGTCCAGACGTTCACCGCGCTGAGCAAGCCGTTGGTGCAGGTGATCGTGGTCACCGACGTGCCGATCCTGCGGATGCCTTGGCTGACCTGCGCGCGGAAAACGAATACGTAGCTCGACGAGCCGGGCGGCGGGGGCGTGAACACGCGCGAGAACAACGTCGTGAACGTGTCCGGGCCATCCGTGAGCGGGAAATTGAACGTGTCGTAGGGTGCGCCATCGAGGGTGGTGACCCCGCTGACCGCCGCATCGCCCTGGATGTCGAAATGCGCCGTGGCGTCGACGGTGAACCCGCCCTGGGTGCAGTTGAAGTTCGTGAACCCGTCATAGGTCAGCGACTCGCCGGCCGCCTTGATGTGCGGCAGCGACGCGCCGCCCGTGCGCCCGCCGTTCTGGGCGAGCGCCGGCGCGGCGGCGAGCGCCCCGAGGACGACGAGCGTGGTGGCGAGCACCGCGACGATTCGAGCGCGGACAGTTGTCCTGTCCGCGGCGGCGAGGCGCGGGCGAAGCGGGTTCTTCAATGTCGTGGCGTCAGCACGGTTCGGGCGCGAATGCGATGCCCGGCCGGGCTGCCTTGATGTTTCCGTTGCTGAGACTGTAACGAAAACCGGAGCGAACTGCCAAGCGCCGGACGTCTGTTGACGCGTCAATTTCCCGCAAAAGTGGTGAAAACGGCGATAAAAGGCCGGTTTTGTCGCTGAACGGCGACGCTCGAAGGCGTCAATCCGACGTCGGAGTGGATTTTTCGAGCAACATCGCATCGCCGTAGCTGAAGAACCGGTAGCGCCCGGCGATCGCGTGGGCATAGGCACGGCGGATATTCTCGAGCCCGGCGAACGCGGCGACCAGCACCATCAGTGTCGAGCGCGGCAGATGAAAATTCGTGAGCAGCCGGTCGACGACGCGGAAGCGGAACCCGGGCCGGACGAACAGGTCGGTCTCCCCTTCACCCGCGCGCAGCGTTCCGCCGGCCGCCGCGGCTTCGAGCGCCCGGAGCGTCGTGGTGCCGACCGCCAGCACGCGCCCGCCCGCGGCCCGCGCCGCGTCGATCGCGGCGACGGTCGGCGCCGGGATCGTGTAGCGCTCGGCGTGCATGCGGTGCGTGTCGAGGTTGCCGTCGCGCACCGGCAGGAACGTGCCGGCGCCCACGTGCAACGTGACGTGGGCGAGCCGGACCCGCTTCGCGTCGAGCGCGTCGAGCGTCGCCTGGTCGAAGTGCAGCCCCGCGGTCGGTGCGGCCACGGCGCCGGGCACCCGCGCGTAGACGGTCTGGTAGCGCTCGGCATCCGAAGCGTTCGCCGGTCGCGCGATGTACGGCGGCAGCGGCAGCTCGCCGTGCCGTTCGAGCCAGGCGTCGAGCGCGCGGTCGGCGTCGATGCGCAGCCGGAAGAATCCGCCGTCGCGCTCGAGCACCGTGGCGCGCGCGCCGTCGTCGAGCAGCACCGTGCCGCCGACGCGCGGCAGGTGGCTCGCCTTGAGCTGCGCCCACGCCTCGTGCGTGCCGACGATGCGCTCGACGAGCAGCTCCACGCGGCCGCCCGACGGCTTGCGTCCCGTCACGCGCGCACGAAGCACGCGCGTGTCGTTCATCACGACGACGTCGCCGGGTGCCACCAGGTCGACGAGATCGACGAACGTGCGGTCGGCCAGGCGCTCGCCGTCGACGTGCAGCAGGCGGCTCGCGCTGCGCGTCGCCGCGGGCGCCTGCGCGACGAGCTCGCCGGGCAGCGCGTAGTCGAAGTCGTCGAGCGTGAGCTTGCGTTGGGTCATCGGGAGCGCGCGCGTCACGCGCATGGTGCCGGGAGAGGGACTCGAACCCTCACGGTGTTGCCACCGGCGGATTTTGAGTCCGCTGCGTCTGCCGTTCCGCCACCCCGGCGCGGGAGCGCCGCGCGGGCAAGGGCGCGGCGTCGAGCGAAGGCGCGATTATCGCAGGGTTCGCTAGCGCGGCGATGCGCGCTCGTAGGTGACGAACGCGTACGCGAGGCCGTCCGCCGCGACATGGGGCTCGCGCGCGACCTCGCGCCACTGGTCGCATGCGAACGTCGGGAAGCGCGTGTCGCCGTCGTAGTCGCGCGCGATCTCGGTCAGGTGCATGGTCGTCGCGCGCGGCAGCGCGTCGCGGTAGAGCACCGCGCCGCCGATGCAGAACGCCGGCGCGGGCAGGTCGACGGCCGCGAGCGCTTCGTCGAGGCCGGGAACTATTCGCGCCCCCGGGGCGACATACGACGCGTGCGACGTGACGACGATGTTCTGGCGATCGGCGAGCGGGCCCGGGAGCGACTCCCAGGTGCGTCGGCCCATGATCACTGCATGGCCGCGCGTCAGCGCGCGGAACCGCTTGAGATCGTCGGGCAGGCGCCACGGCAGGCCGCCTTCCACGCCGATCACGCCGTTCCGTGCGACGGCGGCGACGATCGCGAGCGGAGGCGTCAAGGGGAAGGGCGCTCGGCGGGGGCCGACGCTTGAGATGCGCGTCGCCGCCGAGGGCGGTGTCATAATCGAAGCGATTATAACGGCCGGCGTCCCCACACGTGTATTACCCGCGCTCGTTCCTCAAGTTCATCCTGCTGTCGTTCCTGCTGGTGAGCCTGCCGCTCCTGTACGCGCTCGCCGAGCTTTTGCTGTCGGTCGACCGCCTGGCCTCGCAGAGCCGCGAGGAAGTGCAGAACGCGGCGCTGGCCGCGCGCACGAGCCGCGTGCTGTTCGACCAGACGACGACGCTCGAGCGCGTCGTGCGTCAGCAGCTGATCCTGGACGATCCGGCGCTGCTCGACGACTACGCGCGCCTGCGCCAGGAGTTCCGCCAGACCGGCGATCAGCTCGCCGCGCTGCCGCTCGAGGCCTCGGAGCGCCAGACGCTCGCGAAGCTGATCGAGCGCGAGAACGCGCTCTCCGCCGAGCTCGCCGGGCCGCGCGCGTCGCGCGATGCCGTACGTCTCGCCGAGGGATTCTCCGAGCTCGTCGACCAGGCGCAGACGATGCTCGCGGCCTCCGCGCAGCTCACGCAGCGCGCGATCGAGCGGCTTCAGGTCACGGCGACGCGCGCGCGGGAAACATGGCTTTGGCTCGCGCTGGCGACTGCAGCCATCGCGGTGGCGCTCGCGATCTTCTTCGCCGTGCTGATCGCGCGCCCGATCCGCCAGCTCGACCTCGCGATCCGGCAGATGGGAACCGCGGATTTCACGCACGCCATCGTCGTCAACGGCCCGCAGGACATCCGCTACCTCGGCCAGCGG
>DATBSV010000073.1:0-7238 GCA_036559685.1 Casimicrobiaceae bacterium | reverse complement strand
TCGTCGACCAGGAGCTCCTGGTGCAGCGGGATGTTGGTGCGGATGCCCTCGACGACCATCTCGGACAGCGCGATGCGCATGCGCGCGATCGCCTGCTCGCGCGTGTCGCCGTACGCGATCACCTTGCCCACCATCGAGTCGTAGTACGGCGGCACCAGGTAATTCGAATAGACGTGCGAGTCGACGCGGATGCCCGGCCCGCCGGGCGCGTGGTAGCTCGTGATGCGTCCGGGCGACGGAACGAACGTGTACGGATCCTCGGCGTTGATCCGGCATTCGATCGCGTGGCCCTTGCGCACGATGTCGCGCTGGCGGAACGCGAGCTTCTGCCCGGAAGCGACGCGGATCTGCGTCTGCACGATGTCGATGCCCGTCGTCTCCTCGGTCACCGGGTGCTCGACCTGCACCCGCGTGTTCATCTCGATGAAGTAGAACTCCTCGTCCTGGAACAGGAACTCGAAAGTGCCGGCGCCTCGGTAGCCGATCTTGCGACAGGCCTCGGCGCAGCGGTCGCCGATGCGCGTCAGCAGCCGCGCGGGAATTCCCGGCGCCGGCGCCTCCTCGAGGACCTTCTGGTGGCGGCGCTGCATCGAGCAGTCGCGCTCGCCGAGCCACACCGCGTTCTTGTGCTCGTCGGCCATCACCTGGATCTCGATGTGGCGCGGCGTCGTCAGGAACTTCTCCATGTAGACGGTCGCGTTGCCGAACGCCGACAGCGCCTCGCCGCGCGTCAACGACACCGCCGAGAGCAGGGCGGCCTCGGTGTGCACGACGCGCATGCCGCGCCCGCCGCCGCCGCCCGCCGCCTTGATGATCACCGGGTAGCCGACGGTGCGCGCGATCTTGACGATCTCCTTCGGGTCGTCGGGCAGCGCGCCCTCGGAGCCGGGCACGCACGGCACCCCGGCCTTCAGCATCGCGGCTTTGGCGCTCACCTTGTCGCCCATCAGGCGGATCGTGTCGGCGCGCGGCCCGATGAACACGAAGCCGGAGCGCTCGACCTTCTCGGCGAAATCGGCGTTCTCGGACAGGAAGCCGTAGCCCGGGTGGATCGCCTGCGCGTCGGTGACCTCGGCCGCCGCGATGATGGCCGGGATGTTGAGGTAGCTCTGCGACGACGGCGGCGGCCCGATGCACACCGACTCGTCGGCGAGCCGCACGTACTTCGCATCGCGATCCGCTTCCGAATGCACGACGACCGTCTTGATGCCGAGCTCGCGGCAGGCGCGCTGCACGCGCAGCGCGATCTCGCCGCGGTTGGCGATCAGGATCTTGTCGAACAGCTTGTCGGGCTTCGCGGCGGCCAAGGCGCGCTGGATCAGGCGATGACGAACAGCGGCTGGCCGAACTCGACCGGCTGCCCGTTCTCGACCAGGATCGCCTTGACGACGCCGGCCTTGTCGGACTCGATCTCGTTCATGAGCTTCATCGCCTCGATGATGCAGAGCGCGTCGCCTTCCTTGACCGAGTCGCCGATCTCGACGAACGGCTTCGCGCCCGGCGAGCCCGAGCGGTAGAACGTGCCGACCATCGGGCTCTTGACGAGGTGCCCCTCGGGCGCGTGCGACGCCGGCGCCTCGGCGTTGGGCACGCCCACGTGCGACGGGACGTGCACGTGCGCGCCCAGGCCTTGCGACGGGTGCGGCATCGGTTGTTGCGCGTACACCGGCCCCGGCGAGACCGCGCGCGTGATCCGCACGCGCTCCTCGCCTTCCTGGATCTCGAGCTCGGCGATGCCCGAGGTCTCGACCAGGTCGATCAGCGTCTTGAGCTTGCGGAGGTCCATGGCTATTTGCCTCCGATCGTCTCGAGCGCGTAGCCCTTCGAGCGCAGCCCCACGATCGTCCCGACCGCCTTGTCCGAGAAGTACGAATGGAGGCGGAACGTTCGCGGTCGTGCGGGCGAGGCCTTCGCGGAGCGCTTGCGTGGGGCGTTCGCCATCGGCGTCGCGCCTCTTGGGAGAGGAAGGGGGCGAAGTTTGCGGCGGATGGCGGCAAGTTGTCCAGCGTTGACAGCGCGATCGCAGCGGTGTCCGGCCGACGCCGAGCCCTCGCCTAGCGTTGACCCTGAACCTGCTTGTCGGTCCGGCTTCAGCCGGACGATCGACGCTGTTAGACGAAGATAACGGAAGTATTAGGTAAGTTGCCGGAGGATCGATTGCAATTGATCCTCCTTGAGCGGCCCAAGCTGGGTGTGGGCCACCTTGCCGGACCGATCGACGATCACTGTGAAGGGCAGTGCCATCACCGAGTTGCCCAAGGTCTTCGACAACTCCATCGCGCCGAAGCCGCCAATGAGCGTGGGGTAGTTGAGCTTGAGGTCGGCCGCGTACTGGCGGACCTTGTCGGCGTTGTCGACCGCGATCCCGACGAACTGCACGCCCTTCGCGCGCTGCGCGTCCTGGACGCGCATGAACATCGGCATCTCCTCGCGGCACGGCGCGCACCAGGTCGCCCAGAAGTTGACGACCAGCACCTTGCCCTTCCATTGGCCGATCGCCTGGTCCTTGCCGTCGGGGTCGGGCAGCGTGATCCCGAGGAGCGGCGTGGCCGGCTGGCCTTCGGCGCTCTTGTCGACGAGATTCGACTTGCCGACCCAGACACCGGCGCCAAGCGCGAGCGCGGCCAGAACGGCGGCGATCCACCAGAAGCCGGCCTTGAGGTTCATCCGGCGCGGGTCTTCATGAAAGTGGGTACTTGCACCTTCACTTGAAGTAGTCCTTCTTGGCCGGCGTCGCCTCGACCGCACTCGACGGACCGGCGCCGGCCGCGGGAACCTTGAGCTCGACGCGCTGGGTCTGCGGCGGATAGCAGACCCCGGCGTCCGCGCAGCCCTGCGAATCGGCGACCAGCGTGACCGGCTGCCCCGCTTTCGCCCCCTGGATCGGCAGCTTGGCGACCATCAGCCCGCGGTAGATCACGACCTCGCCGAAGAACTCGTCCTTGTGGGGCTTGCCGGGCGGCAGCGCCGGAGCGCCTGCGGTGGTCGGCGGCGGCTCGACCTTGAAGCGCAGCTTGTCCCGGTACAGGTAATAGCCGTCGGCAACGTTGAAGCGGACCTCGACGGTCTTCGCGTCGAGCGTGCGCGCCGAGAGCTTGAACGCCTGGTCGGCAGGCAGGAGCTTCGGGCCGCCGGCCGTCTGGGCGCTCGCCGCGGTCGCGATGACGAGCGCGCCGGCGAGCGCGGCCAGGTCACGCCGGCCGCGTCTCGGCGTCGATCCAGCGCAGGTAGTCGGGGAGTCCATTGGTCAGGTCGACCGCGACGATCTCGGGAAGTTCGTAGGGGTGGCGCTCGCGGATCGCCTGCGACAGTGCCGGAAATGCATCACTTCGCGTCTTGATCGCCAGCGGAATCTCGGTGGCCGTTTCGACGCGGCCCTGCCAGTGATAGAGTGATTCGACAGGCGCGCCGATCTGCACGCATGCGGCCAGCCTCGCTTCGACGAGCTCGCGCGCGATGCGGCGCGCGGAATCGACGTCGGGCAGGCTCGTCAGCACCAGAATCGCCGCGGCCGGGAAGGAGTTTCCCATGCGTTTTCTCGCCGTCGCGATTGTACTGTCGTTCCCCATCCTCGATCTCCTCGCGACGATCCGGTTCGCGCGCTTGACCGGCATCCCGCTGTGGATCTGGCTCGCCGGCGGTCTCGTCGCCGGCGCCGCGCTGCTGCGCACCGAGCGCGTCGCGTTCCGCGCGCGCACCGTCGCCGCGATGCACGGCGAGGCCTCGATCCTGCGCGACATGCTCGACAGCGGTCGCAAGGTGCTCGCCGCGCTGTTCTTCATCGTGCCAGGCGTCGTCTCCGATCTGTTCGCGCTCGGCTTGCTGATGTTGCCGATCAACGTCGGCCGCAACATGCGCCCGGAGCCCGCGTCCGGATCGATCGAGACCGATTTCCGTCGCCTCGACTAATTACTTCATGCGGTCCAGGATGGTCGGGTGCGCCTTGCCGGCGCGCGCGTAAGCCCACAGCATCATCGCGACGCCGATGACGATCATCGGCACCGACAGCCACTGTCCGAGCGTGAGCCCGTAGGGAAGCGCGCCGATGTACGCGTCGGGCTCGCGCACGTACTCGACGACGAAGCGCATCACGCCGTAGCCGATCAGGAACAGCCCCGACACCGCGCCCATCGGTCGATGGCGGCTCCCGAACGTCCACAGGATCGCGAACAACAGCAGGCCCTCGAGCGCGAATTCGTAGAGCTGCGACGGATGCCGCAGCACGCGATCGACCTGCGGGAACACCATGCCCCAGTTCGCGTTCGTCGCGCGCCCCCACAGCTCGCCGTTGATGAAGTTGCCAAGACGTCCCGCCGCGAGGCCGAGCGGCACCAGCGGCGCGACGAAGTCGGTGACGTCGAGCCAGCGCTTGTGGCGCTTGCGCGAATAGAGCCACAGCGCGACGAGCACGCCGATGAGGCCGCCGTGGAAGCTCATGCCGCCTTGCCACACGGCGAGGATCTCGAGCGGATGCTCGACGAAGTACATCGGCTTGTAGAACAGCACGTAGCCGAGCCGGCCGCCGAGGATCACGCCGAACACGCCGTAGAAGAGCATGTCGTCTACATCGTGTGCACGCCAGCCGGTCAGCATGTTGCGCCGCGCCTGGATGCGCCCGAGCACCAGCACGAGCACGAACGCGACGACGTACATGAGCCCGTACCAGCGGATCGCGATCGGGCCGATCTGCAGAGCGACAGGGTCGAATGCGGGGTGGACGAAGGTCATCGCGATGGTCGGGCAGCCCGCGCTTCGGCGACGAACGCGCGCGTCAGCGGCGAGTCGTCGGCGGCGCGCCACGCGAGGCCGATCTCCACGCTGGGGCCTCGTTCCGCCAGTCGGCGGTATACCACACCATCGCGCCGAAGGTGCTCGAGCGAGGCCGGGACCAGCGCGACGCCCATCCCGCCGGCGACCAGGCTCACGATCGTCTGCATCTGGATCGCTTCCTGCCCGATGCGCGGCGTGAAGCCTGCGCGGCGGCACAGCGCGACGATCCCGTCGTGCAGCTCGGGCGCGACCTCGCGCGGGAACAGGATGAAAGGCTCGTCCTTCAGCATCCGGACGTGCACGCGGGCCGGCCAGCGGCGTCGCGCGGGCAGCGCGGCGATCATCGGCTCGCGGTGCATCGGCGCGTAGGCGAGCAGGGGCGGCACCGACGACGCGATCAGGAAGCCGACATCGATCTCGCCGGCGACGAGCGCGGGCGCCTGCACGTCGGACGTCGCCTCGCGCAACAGCAGGCGGACACCGGGGCGACGCGCGCGAAACGCCGGCACGATGCGCGGCAGCACGTTGTACGCAGCCGTGCTCACGAAGCCGATCGCCAGTGTCCCCGCCTCTCCGGCCGCGTATTGGCGCGCGCCTTCGCGGAACGCCGCGGCGTCGCGCAACAGGCGTCGCGCCTCGGGGAGCAGCGCGGCGCCGGCGCGCGTCAGCGTCACGCCGCGCGTGCCGCGCTGGAACAGCGTGGTGCCGAGCTCGTCCTCGAGCGCGCGGATCGCGCGCGACAGCGGCGGCTGCGCGATGTGCAGCGCGAGCGCGGCACGCCCGAAGTTGAGGACCTCGCCGACCGCGACGAAATAGCGCAGGTGCCGCAGCTCCATGGCCAATGATACCTCTGGGGTATCACCAAAGCCGAAAGATGTATTGGACGGTATGGCGGCACGACGCGACACTGGCGCCCATGGCCCGCTTCCCCCTTTCGCCCCGCGCCCAGGCCTATGGCGCCCTGGTCCTGACCGCCGCGCTGTGGGGCAGCAGCGCGGTCACCGCCCGGGGCCTGCTCGACACGCTTTCGCCCGCCTGGTTGTCCGCGCTGCGATGGGTCGTGGTCCTGGTCGCGCTGGTGCCGTTCGTATGGCGCGACCGCGCCGCCATCGCGCGGGCGTTCTCGCGAGATTTCGGCGCCTTGGCCGTGTTCGCGCTGGTCGGCTTCGCGCCGCAGACCTACCTGATCTACCTCGGCCTCGTCGGCTCGTCGGCGATCAACCTCGGCCTGCTCAACTCCGCGATCCCGGTGCTGATCGTCGTGGTCGCCGCGCTGCTGCACCACCGCCGTCCGCGCCGCCTCGAGATGACGGGCCTCGCGCTCTCGCTCACCGGCGTCGTGGTGATCATCGCGCGGGGCCAGTGGTCGACGCTCGCCTCGCTCGCGTTCAACGGGCACGACCTCGTGATGCTGTTCGGCATGGGCGTGTGGGCGTACTACACGGTGCGGCTCGCGCGCCGCGACGACGGCCTCCCGTTCCCCGCGTTCATGTTCGCCGCGGGCCTAATCGGCCTCGCGATGATCGCGCCCGCGCTGGTCTACGACGCGGCGACCCACCGCATCGCGATGCCGAGCGCGTCCGCATGGTTCGGCGTCGCCTACCTCGGCGTGTTGCCGACGCTCGTCGCGATGCTGCTGTTCGCGTACGCGATCCGCAACGTCGGACCGGTGCAGGCCGGCCTGTCCACGCACCTCGTGCCCGTGTTCTCGGCCATCCTCGCGGTGCTGTTCCTCGACGAGCGGCTGTACGCGTTCCACGCGGCGGGCTTCGCGCTCGTCGCCGGCGGCGCGATCCTCGGCTGCCTGCGCGCCGAGGAGCCGCTGAGGCGCGCCGCGGCGTAGAATCGCCGCCCGCCGCAAGCGTTCCACTCTTCAAGGACTTCCCCGCCATGGCGCTCAACCGTCGCTCCCGCCTCATCACCCACGGCGTCGCGCGCTCGCCGAATCGCGCGATGCTCCGCGCCGTCGGCTTCGGCGACGACGACTTCGAGAAGCCGATCGTCGGCGTCGCCAACGGCCATTCGACGATGAATCCGTGCAACGCCGGCATCCAGCCGCTGGTCGACCGTGCGATCGACGCGTTGAAGGCCGCGGGCGCGATGCCGCAGGTGTTCGGCGTGCCGACCATCACCGACGGCATCGGCATGGGCACCGAGGGCATGAAGTACTCGCTCGTGTCGCGCGAGGTGATCGCCGACGCGATCGAGACGTCGGTCAACGGGCAGCTCATGGACGGCGTGCTCATCGTCGGCGGCTGCGACAAGAACATGCCGGCCGGCGCGATGGCGCTCGCGCGCGTCAACGTGCCGGGCATCTACGTCTACGCGGGAACGATCAAGCCCGGCCAATGGAAGGGCCAGGCGCTGACGATCGTCTCCGCGTTCGAGGCGGTCGGCGCCTTCGCGGCCGACAAGATGGCGAAGGAGGATTACGACGGCATCGAGCGCAACGCCTGCCCGTCGGTCGG